>DUMX01000312.1 GCA_012839665.1 Gelria sp. | reverse complement strand
CGGCAGATATTAATAAAATGGAGGCGGCACCCAGATTTGAACTGGGGGTAAAGGATTTGCAGTCCTCTGCCTTACCGCTTGGCTATGCCGCCTGGAGCGGAAAACGGGATTTGAACCCGCGGCCCTCGCCTTGGCAAGGCGATGCTCTACCGCTGAGCCACTTCCGCTTTTATTTAGTCCACCCAAATAAGAATAATTAAAAGTAACCTGAAAAGTCAAGCCCTGGTTGATTAAAATTATTTACCTCGTATTAGCTCACGAGTAGAACCATCTAGCTCACCCGTAACTGGTAAAGAATGGTCTTTTTGAAAATTACGTATAGCCCTTTGAAGTTCCAATTCACTGTCAACGGGTTTTTTAAGATAACCCAAATCAATGAGCTGCTTTAGTATTTGTTCAAATTCTTCCTCGCTTAAAATCGGAATAGCAACTGTTTCCCAGTTTCCTATCTCATCCATGCCCAGCGAACGAGATTGCCGCGGTAATTGCGGAGGATCCGGTTCACCAGGTGATTGCAGAGAGTCCGGTTCATCAGTTGATTGCTGTACTGATGGTTGGGCTCGTTCACTCCCATATTTCCAGTGCTTTAACTCCAATATATCTTCATTTTGTTGACCTACTACTTTACCAGCCGGGGTTTTGCCAGCTTTCATTCCTTCTATTATTTCCGTATCTGAAGGTATATCGGATCGAACCGGGGTAGTAGCCGGAGCGCCACTTCTACCAATGAAAACTGCACAACCACTTACACACAGCAAGAGAAGTAGAACAATACTAGTAATAAGCTTTTTACCCATTATTCCCCTCCCTCTGTCACTTTAATCCTATTCTTCTTTTTTTATCCCCATGTGATTAGCATAGCCTAAAATACCGCCCGGATTAAGAGATTCCACCATATTACTGGGCACAATAACCAGAGATGACTTTTCTTTTATACCTTCATAAAGAATATTCATGGCCCGCAGGCTAAAAGCTTCAGGATTATTATGATACCGGCGTGAAGCCTCAGCGAACTTATCTGCAATCTCCAGCTCAGCTGTACCAAGAATTACTCGTGCTCTTCTTTCCCTTTCCGCCTGTGCTTCACGAGACATAGCATCCTGTAATTCTATCGGGATCACTACATCCCTTATTTCTACCGAACGAACTGAAATCCCCCATGATTCGGTGCGATGATCCAGCATAATTCTTAATTCTTCATCCAACTGCTCTCTCCCTGCCAACATAGTATACAATTCCGTTTTTCCTATAATATCCCGTAAGGTAGTCTGAGCCGCCCAAAATATCGCCTTTTGGTATTCCTCTACCTCCAAAGCAGCCTGCATAGGTTCTTCCACCCTCCAGAACATCACAGCATCAACATTAACCGGCACATTATCCTTGGTCAGGGTCTTTTCTGCAGCAAAAAAGGTGGTCCTGATACGAGTATCAATCCAAATAGGAGCCTCATCAATAATAGGAATAATAAAGAATATTCCCGGTCCCGCCATTTTCCGAAATTTCCCCAGCCTGAGCACTACTACCCTATCCCATTGCCGGGCTATTTTTAAGGACCAGGCTAATAGCAGTGCAATAATACCCCCGACAACTAGTATCCATAAGGCCTCATAAACCAGGTATAAATAAACTACTAGTACTGAAATAATAATAAACACGAGAACACTTACTGCGTTTAAACGATCACCCTGCGCTTTAATGTTTTCCATTTTATAAGCATCATTGGCCATATAATTAACCCCCTTTTTTTTATTTTTCTCTTTACCTAAATTATATATTCTTAACAACTATAGTTCGAGCTAAAAAGCAAAAAAGCCGGGATTTCCCGGCAAATTAGGTTTTTTACAGTTGAATCATTATTTCATTACTTCTTTATACAGGTCGGTGGTTAGATAACCACTATCCGGTTCAAGTTCCTTAAGTTCTGTAAATACTTTACGGGCTTCCTGGTCATCTCCGTTGCGGCAATAGATACAACCCAAATAGTAAAGACTATCATCATAATAATTGCTGGTCGGAAATTCTTCCAAGTATCTGAGATAAAACTTCGTGGCCTCATCCAAATTACCACTTAAATACTGGGTACGGGCCAAGTAATACAGTGCTTCCCGGTTTATATAACTTCCAGATTGCATATTAACCACCTTTTTCAGGTTAGCAGAAGCTCCTTCCCAATCAGCATTCAGATAGGCAGCAAAACCTTTATTATAATAAAGACCTTCTTGTTCGAAATTGTTTTCCTCATTCTTTTGCAAACTATCGACCCCACCGGCATTACTAGAAAAGTTCAATCCACCAGCAGTAGCCAGGACATTACTTACACCATCCTCTTTACCTTCTTGCTGGTTAGAACTTGCTTTTTTCTCTTGAATAACCGGCGGTTTAAGGGCATTACCCTGCTTTTCGCTAATATAATGACTGGTAGGAATAAGTAAAGCTAAAAACAATACTCCAGCAGCTCCAATAACTAACCCCCAATGACGAAAACCGCCCTTTTCAGTAGTGGCAGCAACCTCCAGGTTACCGGCAGTAATCTGTTCACGGACTATAGTTTTGCTATTTTTCCTGTTTTCCAAATAGGTGAGTAAAGCTTTATTGCTTCGGTCTAATTCCAGGCCTTTTCGCCATACTTTTGTGGCCATTTCTACTTCAGACATAGCCAGATAACAAAGACCCAACAATTCATACAAACTAACAAACCCATCGTTTTCTTCCATTAACTGTCGTAATAACTCTGCTGCCAGCTTATAATTTCTACTATCCATACGAGCCAAAACACTATGGTAGCGCTTCAGCCAACTTTGAAAAGCCGGAGCAGCACAAGCCTCTAACCTGTTGCTGGCATCTACGTTGCCTTCATCAATCCGTAGCACTACTTCCCAGCAGGCCCGAGCCCGGTCAAATTCACCCAGTATTAAATAACAGGAAGCAATTAGATTAATAATCCTTACATTCTCCGGTTCCATTTCCACAACCTGCAACAATTCTTCCAAAGCACCCGTGATATCATGGTCATGCATTTTAACCAACGCGTTCTCGACCATAGCCTCCACCTGCTTGATTCCATTTTCCTGCATTCTTTCACCACACCCTCGTATTTTTTAACTACTTCTACATCATTACAAAATGTCCTTCCATTTATTGGGAATATTTAATATTTTTCCCTTGCTTGCTCTCGGAGAGTCATAGTGTCAACAAAATAGAAGTAGGGGCATAGTATGTAAATAACGCTAAAAACTTGATTTATTATTAAAATTTAAAGTGAGGAGGGATTATATTGTTTCATGCCAGTCGGTTCTTACGGTTTGATGAAAACCTGATGCAAGGGCCAGATGTACTATTACTACAAGAACAACTGGTTAAAAAAGGCTATCGGATTAGCACCAGCGGAATCTATGATGAGTCAACGGAAAAAGCAGTGCTGAATTTTCAGCAAATATCAGGCTTGCGGGCAGATGGTATAGTCGGGCCTAAAACCTGGAACCTGCTAAACTTGGGAAATAATAACCCTATTACTTCTGCGGATACACTGGCTGTACGCCCATCTATTTTGATTAATTTAAACAGACGCAGACTTACATTTACTGTTGATGGCTCCAGCACTACCTATCCCGTAGCCGTAGGGAAGCCTTCCACCCCCAGCCCTATAGGCAACTGGGTGATTGTGCAGAAATCAGTTGACCCCGGCGGACCTTTTGGTGCCCGCTGGATGAGGTTATCGGTTCCCTGGGGAAGTTACGGTATTCACGGTACCAATAATCCCGCTTCCATAGGCAGAGCTGTCAGCCATGGCTGCATCCGTATGTATAACCAGGACGTAATTAAAATTTATGATCTGACTCCCCTTGGCACCCCGGTAAATATTATTGGTAATCATTATACAGGAAGGATATTAAAAGAAGGTGATAGCGGAGATGATGTGAAACAACTGCAAAGGGATTTAAAAACATTGGGTTATTATAACTCCTCCATCGATGGGATTTTCGGGCCCAAGACCCGGCAGGCAGTAATAGCCTTTCAAACCCATGAAGGGCTGGTAGTTGACGGTATAGTCGGGCCTTATACCTATTTCGCCCTGCTAAAAGCTCTGGATATTGCTACTAAGAACTATGAGCCCTAGACCATCCACAGCAGATTGCACTATTACTCGCATTTCAGACCGCTTATTTCTATAGCACCAACGGGACAACTTTCCTGACAAAGGCCGCAGCCGGTGCATAAACTGCTATCAATCTGGTAAACTCCATAAGGACTGATGGCACCAACCGGGCAAACATCAACACAGAGCCCGCAGGTGCTGCATTTTTCAGAATCAATAGAAAATGTCATAATCTGCCCCTATAACTGCGAAGCAATAACTGCCCGTTGTATATTGTTGGTCCCCTCAATAGTAGAAAGTACACGAGCATCCCGTACCAATTGCTCAATTAAAGAGCCCTTTTCATATCCCCGGGCACCCAGGATATCTGCTGCAGCACAGGTCACCTGC
The DNA here is from genome assembly GCA_012839665.1 of Gelria sp. Classification (GTDB taxonomy): domain Bacteria; phylum Bacillota; class Syntrophomonadia; order Syntrophomonadales; family Syntrophomonadaceae; genus UBA4844. The sequence goes on along the minus strand of DUMX01000312.1, from coordinate 18,358 downwards.
TGCGCTATCTCGCTACCCACCACCTTGGCCATAGCTGAAGCCTTGCAATAATCTCCACCCTGGTCAATCAACCAGCAAGCCTTATAAGTCATTAAACGGGCCATTTCTACCCTGGTAGCCATATCAGCCAGCGAAAAAGCAACGGCCTGGTGATTTTTAATACTAGTGCCAAACTGTACCCGATTCTCTGCAAATTCCAGGGCAGTTTCCAAAGCAGCCCGGGCAATGCCTACTGATATGGCTCCTACCATAGCCCGTCCCCGGTCAAAGGTCTGGGTAAGCAAAAGATAGCCACTACCAGCTTTTTGCCCTTTTATTACATTATCTTCTTCAATAAAGACATTCTCGAAACTTATTTCACCTATGGGAGCATAGTCTAAACCTGAAGTTTCTCTCTGCCTTACTATACTGAAACCTTTACTATTTTGCTCCAGTAAAAATACCCGCATGGAAGCCTTCTTTTGTTCCATGCTAGTAGCACCAATTACAGCTATCCAACTTGCTATCGGTGCATTAATAACGTAATCCTTGGAACCGTTAAGGTAAAATCCCTGTCCTTTGCGAACTGCACAGGTGCGCATTATAGATAAATCAGAGCCACCAGAGGCTTCAGTCAAAGCAAAGGCTGCCAGGCCAGCATCCTTGCCGGTTAACTCGGGTAAAAACTTTTCCTTTTGGGTATTACTACCGGCTAATAAAATGGGCTCCACTGCATGCAAGGTAGCAGCTATGACTGCTGCTACTCCGGGATGAGCGGCAGCAATTTCCTCCATCAGCAAAGCCATAGTGAGACGGTCAAGTCCCCGCCCACCATATTCCTCAGGTACGGTAGGACAAACCAAGTTATGTACAGCTAACTGCCTGATCAGTTCCCAATCAAACCCACTAGCCGAGGAAGACACCAAATAAGGTTTTATTTCCGAGTTAACCAGTTCTCTGACCATCTCAACCAGTTCTTTTTGCCTGGTATTTAGTGAAAAATCCATTTATTGTCCCCCCCGCTTTTCCTTCCATTTTATATATTCAATATAACTCAAAACTTCCCTTATTTGCTCATCTGATAGCTGATATATAATATTGATGAGATGGAGAAACTGGTCACTACGGTCGCCTCCCAGAAGATGTTCCTTTTCTACCGGAGGACGGTTGTTTTCCATAAAATATTCCAGGGGCTTATCCAGAATTTCTGAGAGTTTCTCCAGATGTGACAGGTATAATCGCCGCTTACCTTTTTCATAGTTAGACAGAGCCGACTGGGAACAGCCCAGAGCCCGGGCTAATTGCTCCTGGCTCATTCCTTTTTCCTCCCGCGCCAGTTGCAGTTTGCGGCCTATTTGTTTAAAACTCATCTAAATCCGTCCCTCCTGTCTACATCATAGCCAAAAAATGTTTGACTAACAATTACAAACATATTAAAACAGGTGGGGGAGAAGCAAAGCTTCCCCCCATGTTTTTGTCGCAAATAAATATGATTAATATATACTTGGTATTAAATATAATTTAAGCGCTTAGCCTCTGAAGTTAGCCAGTCCCGAAAATCAGGATGAGCAATGCTAACCAATTCTTTTATCCTGCGGCGTAAATCAAAACCCTTAAGCCGTGCTACTCCATATTCGGTAACCACATATTGGACATCATTGCGGGTAGTAGTTACCATGGAACCAGGAGCTAGAGTAGGAACAATGCGAGAATGCATTTCACCCTTGGAATTAGTATAGGTAGAATACAGAGCCAGAAAGGCCTGCCCTCCCCGTGAACGCCATGCTCCTTCAACGAAGTCCATCTGCCCCCCTGCTCCTGAATACTGCCGGGTGCCAATAGCCTCTGATGCACATTGTCCGGTTAAATCAACTTCCAATGTAGAATTAATAGAAACCACATTATCATTTAAGCCAATATTATAGGGGTCGTTTACAAACTCGGAATCATGCATCTCCACCATAGGATTTTCGTCCATAAAATCATAGAGACGCTGAGAGCCAAAAGCAAAACATGCTATCCACTTGCGGGGATGAAACTGCTTACGAGTACCAGTAATCACCCCGTGCTCGTAAAGGTCGATCATAGTATCGCAAAGCATTTCCGAGTGGATGCCCAAGTCTTTTTTGTTACGCAAATGTTTAGCCACCGCATTGGGGATAGAACCAATACCTAATTGCAAACAAGCACCATCGGGAACCCTTTCGGCAATATACTGCCCAATTAGTTCATCTTTTTCACTAATAGGAATATCCGGAAGTGCTACCAGAGGAACATTGTTTTCCACTACAGCATTAAGTTCCGAAATATGAAAATAATTGTTACCATAAGTCCGTGGCATATATTCATTAACTTCCGCCAAGATTACACAACCGGGGTTACGACGAATAAAACCATATAAATAATCGGGATTAGTTCCCATACTAAAAAAACCATGCCGGTCCATAGGGGATACCGAAATCACCGCCGCTCCCAGCCCCACCCGAGCTGTCATCATTGGTCCGTCAAATAAGCGGTGAGGAATATAGGAGTAAGAACCCTGTTTGATAAAATGGCGTTCGAATGGTCCGGCATACATGGCATCCAGGGTATTATGTTCATTAATCTGTGCAATTACATCTGGGTTGTGTAATTCTAACGGTCTAACCGCCAGGGAACACATATAGGTAACACCTTTTAATTCTCCGCTGGCCATACGGTGAGCCAGGGCATTTAAAAGTGCCGGAGGCTGCCCATTAGTTAATGAAGAAGCCATAAATACCCCGTCAGGTATCATTTTCACTGCTTCTTCAGGTGCCATGAGCTTCTGACGGTACATTTCTTTCCAGCGTAATTCCAAACTCAAAACCCTCTCCCCCTTCCATTATTATTCATAAACCTTTTCCCCTTCGGCAAAGGCATTTAACGCATCCAACTCGCTATCACGCTTATTATGGCCCTTGAGCTCGGCGGCTCTCTCTTTGTACCACTCATGCTGGCTGATTAAGCTCATAATTTCATTAGTACCCACCCAAATCATAGACAGGCGTAAATCACGTAATATTTTCTCCAGGGGATAAACATCGGTGTAACCAATCCCCCCCATGACCTGCATACACAAGTTAGCTACATCCCAGCACTGTTCTGTAACAAATTTCTTGCCTTCGGACACCAGGCGCCGACAGCGGCTGGCTGGTACAGTACCAGAATCAACTGCTCGTGAGGTAGTATACATAAAGCTGCGACAGGCATCCAGCTTCATTACTGCATCAGCTATTTTAAAACTAACCGCCTGAAAGTTCTTTATTTCCGTACCGAAAGCCTTACGCCTGGTACTATAGTCAGTAGCAATCTCTATAGCCGGACGGGCTGCACCTATAGTCATAGCTGCTGTACCCAACCTCTCCGGTATCATCATCTGGTAAAATACCGGAGCAGCACCGTTTACTTCACCGATAACATTTTCTGCTGGCACCCTGACATTATCAAAAACTACCCGGGCCGTTCCACCTCCCCGGCAACCCATTAACCCGTAAAGATACTCGGTCTTAACCCCCATTTCCCTCTCTACCATAAAACAGGTCATAGACCTATTCGAAGGAGCATCCATATCTGTTTTAGCGTATACCAGGAATAAGTCAGCTCCCTCACCACCAACAATAAACCGCTTTTGACCGTTTAAAATAAAATCACTGCCATCCCTATGAGCAATAGTAGTAGAGCCAAAAAAGTCCGACCCGCCCCGAGGTTCGGTCAGACATTCAGCAGCAATTTTTTCCCCTTTACAAATAGGTACCAGGTATTTTTGCTTTTGTTCTTCAGTACCAAAATGTACCAGGGCTTCGGTTACTACATCACCAGTAACACCCCAGGTACAACCAAAAATGTAGCCATTTACACAAATTTCTTCAGCCGCAATAATGTCATCCACCCACTGACCACCACGTCCACCATACTCAACCGGAACCCGAATCCCTATCAAATTACGCCGTCCGCATTCTTGTATAAATTCTTTAGGATACTTAATCTTATCTGCATCCATGTCCAGTATATATTCACGCGGTACCCAGCGAGCCAGCTCCCGAACCTCATCGCGAAGCTTCAGCTGTTCCGGAGTCATTAAAAAATCAAACATCCAAACATTCCCCCTTCCCGCCAGAAGTTAAATCAATACCAAAATCTGATTCCACCCCCATATAATATTAATATGTCATATTGTTATTATGTTATCACGTTTGTAATAATTATGACAAGCTTTATTACATATAAAAATTCCCCGGGGAAGCCGGGGAATTTACCAGGTTCTGATTTTGTATAGAAATTTATTTACGTATTAGAATATATCGAAAAGCTCTTCATCAGCCAGGTTCTCAATATCGTCATGATTAAACGTACCTTTCAGACGAATGATTAAAGTCTGATTATTTTTTGTCCAGGTAGTTTCACTTACCTCATCATTATTGGTATAAGTAAAACGAGGTGGATTAGCCAGACGAGCCCGGCTTACTCCTTGTATAGTATCTGCCAAACAAAGTGAACCCTGAACATGTACCATAAGGTCAGAGGAATTTAGATGTCCAAAACGGTCCTCGGCAATAGCCGCCATCCTTACCCCTATAAGCATATCCGTGCATTCCTCCCCATGATGAATAAAGGCATGTTTTCTAATCATACCCTGGCGCATTTCCCGGCTTTTCCCCCTAATATAAGGGGTAAGGGGTGAAAAAATGGTGTCGTTCTCGAAATAAGGCTTAATATCCAAAACAGGCGTACCGCCAATAGCATCTAAACCTCGTACGTATATCCGGTTACCCTCTACCCGCTCCAATCTTACCAGGCTTAAACCGATGGGATTAGGCCGAGCAAAAGCACGCAGAGCAAAAACCCCATATTCAGGCGAATCCGGGTTAACCTTTAACGGGCTGATTTTTAAAAGGTCCCGCGGTGCCTTATGAAACCATGACAAAATCCATATATGAGAGTTTTTCTCCAAGCCCTGCAGGGCTTCCACATATTCAGGTAAAAGCTCAATTATTGCATCCTTTCCTCCCAATGGCATATCTGAAGGCTCTTCCACCGGAGAAAGAACATAAGCCACCGGTCTCAAATTTATTTCTTCCATTCCTGCCCCTCCTATCTATATTATCTATTTTAATCATTTAAGCGTCTCCGAAATTATTCTGAAATTATTATATCATAATTCTTAAAGGACCTTGATATGCAGAAAGAGCATAAAATACCGTAACAATTGACAGCGTTAAACTAGAAATGCTATTATAGAGACGTTCGAAAAAAACGATCGGGGCGTGGCGCAGTTTGGGAGCGCGTCTGATTTGGGATCAGAAGGTCGCAGGTTCAAATCCTGTCGCCCCGACCAGTTAAGAATAAAGTAACCGCGCGGGTTGGCGCGGTTTTGGTTTTTCTGTGTTATTTAGTATTTTTACCGTTTTACTGCAATTTTACTGCAATCAGCTTGATATAGTTACCACTTTCGCTCAGCACCCTCCCGACTCGTAATTATAATACCGTTTCTCCTTACTCAGTTATCTTATGCCAGTATATGCCTTAAAAAATCAATCACCAGACGGCGATCTAGTTTATCGTGGCAGAATTGATTCCTATAATTTCTTAGACAGCCACTGCAGCTGGTATGCCCTTCCCAACCGCCACACTCGCACTTTTCCAGACGATTAAGGGACGTATGTAATATCTTCATTAATTCTTCTCGACTGGACATACGGTGAACATGCCCGGCGCCACCAGGAACATCATCATAGAATATCAGTTGGGGAGAATAAGGATTACCTGCCACCCGATAAAGGCAACCATCCAGGTCATCACGTTCTATGTCCAGGGCTAAACTGGCACCTTCCAGCAATGCATAAAGTAGTGATAACCAAAAAGCCTCTTCGCTATTTTGATAACCCTCGAAAGATAGTTTCAAGACATCAGTTTGGAATTCATGTCCCAGCGCTAATTGGGTGATAAGCTTACCATCACATTTACGCCGGTTAGGGGTAGTATGGTGGCCACGAGGACTTTTTTCAAACCAGGTTACAGCAAATCCACAGCGGCGACAAATTTTAAAGCCATGTCCCCCGGCATTATTTATTACTGCCAATTTACCATGGAAAACTGGTGTGGCTATTAGTCTTGTCGGACCTAATTTTACTATCTCTCTAGCTTCGCCCTCCCCTTCCCCGGAAAAATATACCCGGGTACTGTAGGTTTTATCAGGCCGGTTTTCTCCCGGTTTATCGGGTCGGTCAGGACTGGCCACAAAACCAAAGGCCGGAATTATAAAGATGCCACTTTGGGCAAAGGCTTGACCACACACTGGACATTCGCTGAATTCAGGAACTAAATCTTTGCGTACCCGATAATAATTTTGGCAGTGGTCACAAATAGCGTAATGATAACTCTCCCATTCCTTGTTAGCCAGCCGTTTAATAAAACGAGAAGTCCATAATTTCCCGGCCGCCACTACCTGACTACCAGGTGCATATTCAGAAAGGGCAATCCTTAAGTCTCGTTCCAACTGCAACCCTCGGGCCTCATCTATATGATGCATAACTGAAAGTTCCACCACATCAACCGGGAACCCATATTTGGGTAAAACATTTTTACTGGCCAGGTAGTTTATCAGGTTTTTATCTTTTATAGTATTAATGAGTCTGGTGTAGTAATCGACATTGCCCTTACCTTCCTGATAACTCTCCTCTCTCAATAATTCCAACTCAACGATATCGTTTACCGCTTCGGCTGCAGCCCGGGCTAATACCCCGGATTCATTATCAAATAAAGGTTCTACCCATCCCCATTCTAAAATCCCCAGCTCACCCCATAATTGCTGGGGAACAACATTTTTAATTGAATCTAAAAGACTGGCAGGTTGCTGTTTCAGGTATTCGTGAAAAACATCTGGTCCGAAGTCATCTCCAAAAAAGAAGTTGCGCACTTTACCGAATAATTCCCGCTCCTTTTTCCAGAAAGCCGATAAGGCTACTGCATTTATATGTCGGCTAATGATTTTACTATTTTCCAGGGTAAAATGAGGCACCCCAATTTTCCCCATAACCATGTTGTCTGGTTCTCTATAATAATCCAGGTCATGGGAGCGGCGCTGGGCATAAGTTAAAACATAAGCAGTAGCACTGGTTCTTCTTCCGGCCCGACCAGCTCTTTGAATATAATTAGCTGCCGATGGAGGAACATTACGCATAAAAACAGTTTCCAGTTCCCCTACATCAACTCCTAATTCAAAGGTAGTAGAACAACTCAAAACATTAACTTCACCCTTATTAAATTGATTTTGCAGCTTACCCGCCACCTGACTGGTTAGCTGGGCGGTATGTTCCTGGGCTACCATTTTTTTCGGAATAATATCATGATATAACCTGAAATAGTGATTATCTTTAAATAGGGTTTCCGGTTCACAGGGCTGTAAGGTTCCACTGCAGCGATAGGAAGGGCAGGTTCCACGAATATTATGAAGGGTTAGAGTCTGACAACGATTACATATGTACCACTGCAGAGAGTTATCTATTAACGAAGAACATAGTTGCCATATATCATGGTTTAGCTGGTAAACTGTTCCCTCGCCCTCAATATATTTTTCGGCAATATAGGGTTTCCAGAACGGATATTGCATACTTCGGTTCCAAATATTATCCAATACCAGGCGGCATTCTTTTTCGTCAATATTGGGGTTAATCCGTGCTGCCAAACGCAACAGGTAATCCAGACGGCTATTGATAGTCTGCGGATTCCAGCCTAATATACCTTTTTTACGCGATTTGGAATCAGAATAAGAACGGAAGTAGAATTCCCGATTACGTGGTTTAAAAAACTCATCATCAGGCAAAACCTGCTCCGGAAAAGCTATCACTCCCTGCTTACGTAAATATCCCATTAAAACCTGAAACAAAGTCCAGACTTCGCCCTCAGTCAATTGCCAGGGGTCTCTTAACAGTGGCGGCGGAGCTCGCCATGCGTCTGGTTTTTCCACAGCAAAGCCAAGTAACCCCATTCCTTCCAAATTAATGCGCCGGTCCAGGGACAAGAGTTCATAGAATAACCATTTCCAAACCTCATCCTGTTTTTCTTGTACACTCTGGCGCCGTGAAAAAACCCCGCTCTGTTCCGCCTGTTGGACTACGGGACGAACTAAATCCTGAAAGCGCCACTGATTTTCCCGGGCTTCCTCCCGCCTTTCCTGCAGGCTCCTTATTATCAGATTACGCCGGAGAATCCGGTTATAAGTACGGTCAAAATAAGGAGCAAAAAAGGCAGCATCCTGGCGACTGTCTGAAAACACCAGCAATTTCCGCAGTTCCTGGGACTCGGTGGATTCAGTATTGGTTGTGCTTACAGGTCCCCATCCATCCTCCTGTTCCTCGCTATTTACAACCAGCTCAGGCGTTCCGCTCTCCGGTTCCAGTTGCTGATATAAGGTAGTTGTTAATACACTGGCAGTGGCATCAGTTCCGGTTAAGAAACGCCAAACCATTCCATGCGGACTCCGCTTACCGCAGGCCGGGCAAGTGCTGGCTTTCCCTGGTATTCGCAACAGGTGAAAATAATACTGTAAACCGCAATTGCAAGGGGTATGAAGGGCACCTTCCATCCCAATGGCGCCACAAAGCGCACAAAGTATGTAGTGCTCAGTATGCTTCAGCTCAGGAACAGTTCCAGAGAAGTTAACCTCGTCATCTTCATCTAGTTCGGCTATTTCCTCTTCCTGCCCAAGTAGTAAAAAATATTCCAATTCTTCAGACTCAGGCGTATATTGTTGTAATATTTGTTTTCCCTCACTGTCTACCTGGATACTACCAGCTAAATAAGTAGCACCACAACCCCGACAGCTGGCGGCCTCGAACACCTTATAGACTCGACCGCCTTTCTCAATCTTTTCATAGCGTTCCAGATACAGCTCCCTGGTTGGTAAAAGGCTAAGATAGGCTCCCTCAATAGCCCGTACAAAAACATGATAACGAGCTGGTAAGAGTGGTTGGGAATCTTTACCGAGACGAGCCTGATTGGCCAGGTCAACTAATGCCACCAGGGCATCCAAGGATTGGGCATTAGTTTGAAAAATTCTTTTTGCCATCTCCCGTAAATGATATGGTGTTTCCTGTAATTCACGCTGTAAGCGAATAAGATTCTGGTCCCCTTTTAAGGTTTCAAACAAAAAGACAGGCCAGTTAGAGTCCGAGTGCCTGTGAGCCCGGGTCATTATCTGCTCGGGTACACCCCATTTTTCTCCACCAAGCATTAATTCCCTGACAATATCCTTTGATGGGCTGTGGTTTATAATTTTTTGCCATTTTATGTATAACTCCGGATCCGGCTTACCCCAGCCCATCCCTTTTTCTACCATTTGTTCCCGTTCAGCATAAACCACATCCTGCGGCCTGCTGTCTCCCTCCTGCCATGTAAAGGGTTCACCAAACAATTGGGTAGCAAAGCGGGTTACCTCTGCAGCATCTTTCCTCCCATCACCTAAAGTAGCACTGGTAGCAATACACTGAATACGATTTCCGCTATTTTTTTGCACCCTCTCTTTTAATCTTCTAAGCAACATCGCCATCTCAATACCTTTAGCACCACCAAAGGTATGGGCTTCATCAATAACAATATACCGCCAATGGCCGGCATCTTTACCATCAAAGAAAACATTATCATCGGGCCGTAGCAGGAGGTATTCTAACATGGCATAATTGGTAAGAAGAATATGGGGTGGGGTTTCTCGCATCTGTTCCCGGGATATTAACTCATTTTCAATAAGTTTGGATTTGCTCAATATGCGATACTCATTCCGAGCATCTCGGGTTTTCTCTTCAGTTTCACCAGTGTAGCGTCCAAAGGTTATAGCAGGATAGTTTCGCAATAATTCTCGTAAGCGCCCCATCTGGTCATTGGCCAGTGCATTCATAGGATAAAGCAACAAAGCTCTAACTCCGGGTCCCAATTGCCCCTGTTCCTTTTCCTGCATCAGGTGGTTGATTATCGGCAATAAGAAAGCTTCTGTCTTACCACTTCCCGTACCGGTTGCCACCACTATATTGCGCTGGTTGACGATAACCTTACGCAGGGCTTCTTCCTGGTGTAAATAGAGGGGACGATGAAGCGGAAATTCTTTGCTGACCAGTTTATTAAACTCAGAGGACAAAATTTTCCCTGCTATCAATTGGCTGAGACTGGCTCCTTTTTTAAATTCTGCTGTAGCTTCCAATATAGGACCATTAACGAAGCTATTGCGATTATGTAAAATACGTTTTAACTGTTCCTGTAAACTATTATCCTGAAAACGAAAAGTGGTAGTTAAGTAACTAAAATAGCTGTCACCAATAGCTGTGGTTGCTTCCACCGGATTTATGCTCACTGCTCTACTGACCTCCCTTAATAATAGAAAACAGAGCTTTTTCTTGCTCCCCTAATAAATGGACCAATTTATGCAAATTTCCTGACAAATCAACCACCTGCTCTTCCTGTCCCTGCCCCAGCAATATTAACCCATCACGGTTATATTTATGATAATATTCCTCTACCAGCCTTCTGAAATCCCATAACCAGTAGAGTTCTCCCTCTACCTGGGTTATATTATACTTATACTTTTTACAAAACGGATGGTCCCGATACCACTCCTGTATGCCCGGCAATAATTGACCAGAACCTCTGCATTTGGGGTCAATACATATAACACCGTTTTTAAGCTGTAATCGAATTTCGCGACTTTTCCCGTAAACTTCCAAATATCCAGGTTCAACTTTAATCCCATAAGGCTCATCACTGTTCCGGTTACACCAGGCGGTTATCAGCTTTTGGGTATCCGCTGCATCCAATACGAAATTAACCTGATATTTATTATAAGAAGATTTAAACTTCAGTCTTAATTGGTCACCCACCCGGGAAGATAACTCTACCAGTTTATCCAGGCTTAATTCCAAAGGGGCAACTGAAGGTAATAAATAAAATTTGCAATAGCAAGGTTGACCCTCCACAATAATTACCAACCAACGCGCCGTTTCCCGACAAACTGTTCTTTTTACCAGCCACCGCTTTTTACCCGAGCCAACCGCAGCCGGCATGCCCCCCAGTTTAACTGTAAAACGATCCTCCCCGACCATATTAACCGAGTTTTGCCAGTATACCAGGGTATCACTGACTACTCCCAAAAGTAATACTCTAACCCTGCAGTTACCGGTATTATTAATCAGATTACCCGAAATAACGGCCCGTTTACTACCAGGCCAACTCACCTGTAAATCGTCCAAATATAGTTCACCATTGTCAACCATAATAGGGCTGGTGTTTATAGCATCAGCAGGGAAGTAAGGCTCGGTATACTGCTCCCAGGGGTCCTCAGTATCAAAATGCAATAAATATGGCCCATTGCTAACTCCAACATCAGTTAAATTAATAACCAGATGCCTGGCCCTATCGGCAATTTGCCACTTATACGGCGATATCCAGGGTTGTTCCACCCGCCACAAATAAAGAACTCGGTCACAGGCTTCACCTTTTTCTTCCCAGTTTATTTTCAGTAAATCTTGTCCCTGATGATTATTCAAGCAAGCTTCAATATTTACAACTTCCCAGCGGCAGCGTACAGAAAACAACTTGCCTTCATCTCTGATTTTTCTACCCCGGTCATATATTTTCAATGTAAATATATGAAGGCTTTCACCATCATGTAAACTGTCGATAAAGTTTAATAATTTAAACTTCAGGGTGTCATTCCTGGTACGAGTACCTGGCACCATTTGTCCAGTATCCAAACCAAGCTCAGCGTAACTCCCCAACCCCGGTGGGAGTTCAATTTCCAGACAAAGGTCAGGAGAAGAATGAAGTTCTCCAATCCATAATTCCTGCATTTTACCCTGCCAGGCGGTATACTCTTCTTCATCCAGACCCTGTAAACGCCAACGAATTTTAGGAATCGCAATAGTTAGCGGTATATCATCATACTCTTCTTCATACTGCAGATGAAGCTCACCGGTAATTTGATTTTCTTCCTGGGCTATCACTATTTCATAAACTTCATCTTCCCTATCCACGATTTGAGCCGGTGTATATACATCCATAGTTGCATGTTCCGGTACAAAAAAGGTAAGTTTTATTTCACTACTCGATGTTGCTGGCCAACAACATCCAGGCTCAAAACCAAAATCCAGATTGGGAATAGCAACTATAGAAAACGAATACCTTTCCCAACCAGGACCCCGCAATTGCAAGTCATACCGACCCTGAGGCTGCGCGCCCAGTAAGGCCGGGTGGGATAATTTAATCTGAATGTAATTATTAACTACCGATATACTATCAGACGGTAATTGATTTAATTTGGAAGAATAATAGGCAACTGAGTGGCGATATCCTCTTTTAACTACCAGTTCCCAATCAGCCATGGCATACGAACTCATATCCTGCTCGGGACAACATAATGTTTCCGGTGCTTGCCTGTAAACCGGCAAATCCTCACAATAAATTGAGGGGTATTTTTCTCCCCCCACGAGGAATGGAGTATTATCCTGAAACGGATAAAAAAACTGCTCCCCATACTGATTCACCAATTCCAAGCCACCCACAGCGATATCAGTTAAATCAATAAGGCGCAGTATATATACCCGGTTTGCCCATCTGAGTTCAGTTTCTTCTAAAACTGAAATGTTAGGGACCAGTTGCCAGTCGGGGTCCAATAACAACCATATCCTTTGCCGTCCCAGCTCATCCAGTGGTATTCTCTTACCACTTTCGTTAAATACTATTAGAGCATCTTCTTCCCCGATGCCATTAATAACCCACTCCTGTTTAACCTGCTCGTCCAAGTGCAAATAAACCTGGTAACTGGGGACCGGTGACAGCAGGACCATATTTACTGGTACAGTTTCCACCAGCGTACTCTTATTATTGCAATAATAAGTTTTAAGCTCAATCTTTTGTAACAGTTTTTCGTTATCATCATATATCTGGCCAGTAATATTGCGGGGTAACCGGTCTAAATGAAAGCGTTGGATACCAATGTTCAAACTAATCTTCCCACTATCCGGATCCAAAATGATTAAGGGAGTAGTATAGTATTCTTCCCCGGATGAATGCGGACTGGCAGAAAAGCCAGATTCAGAATAGTTATCTTGCCACCAATCAGCAAATCCCTCTCTTATCCGGACAGGCAGGGTTTCCTCGGCATCGAAAATAGTTTCCCCCAGGCTTATAGCCCGTAGATATAAACTACTGGCAGCACTCACCCAATCCATGGCCCATTCTCCACCATAAAGTAAAAACCGATAAATCGGCTCATCTATCCCGGTAAACATCTCCAACCAGTTAAGCTCCCGGTATAGTTCATCTGTTTGTCTTTTCTGTATGAGTAATTCCTGGCTTTTTTGCTCCAGCATATGAGCAATAAGATTTTCATCCAGTGAAAAGGTTAGACCCGAGATAAAGCTTATTTGCTCGTTTATCTGCTGCACTATATCCTGCCAGTCATTTTGTGCTGCTCGCCTGGCTTTTACTTCATTTATACCTTGGGCCAGATTTCCCCCACCCAGTTTTAGCAAACGCGCCTCCAGGGTTTCAATTTCCTGTTTTGTGAAGCGCTCTGCCCCCTCCAACTCCTTGAGCTCCGTACTTATTCTTGCCTGCAGGGATTTTTCGCTCTCCTCTGCCAAATAACGTTTTTCCCGGGTTTTGTCCAGTTTTAACTCTAACTCAGCCACTAACCGGGTCGGGGGCAAAGTCGAATGCTGCAGTTCCAACTTCCTGGCCAATTCCTGTAGAGTTTTAGCATTGCTATCAGCCTCTTGCCTGATCCTGGCCTGTAATTGCACCTGGCTGCTGCATAATTGGCTATACTGATGATAGAGCTGGCGCAAAATAAAAAGCTCATTTAGTAAATTATCGGAACTATCAAGTGGTATCGCTAAACTATCTGCCCACAAGGGAAGGCCACCCAGCATTACCTGCAAGTCATGCTGTACCCGCTCCCGTTCCTCTTTAACCTCGTCCAGTTTTTGGTTAACTGTTCTGAATTTATCAACCAGGGATTGAGCACCTGTTTCCTGAAATGATAATCCTGGAAAATCACCACCTGCTTTGTTATAAGAAAACTCATTCCCCACAGCAGCCAGTTCCTGCCTAAAAATCATCTGCTGCCTTACATACTCCGCCTCTGCTTCCTGGCTTTTGCCCGAACTATAATAGACCAGGGAGACCAGCAGAAACCCTTCCCATACTACCAGCCTGTAGCGCTGCTGAATTTTTTCATACTGGTAAAGTTTATACTGTAATAACTCCCAATCTATGTTCTCTAAAATCTCGCCATATTCATCTTTCCAGCCCGCAGACCATAATTTAGCAGTCTGCCCAACCAGGGCTTCCCGGCTGTGCCCGACTTCTTTATATAACCGGGCCAAAATCTTCTCTTGTTCAGCCAACCACCGTTCCCGTTCCTTAACCTGATTAGCTTTATTGAATAAATCCGATATTTCCTCCTCTTTCCGACACCAGGAAGAAACCAGTCGTTTCCATACCTGTTCACGCTCTATCAGGTTTTTCTTTCGGTCTTGAATTTTTCGCAATTCTTCCAGCAGCCCGATATAGTGCTGTTCGCAATCATCAGGTAAGTCCTCCCAATCATCCCATTGCTGTAATTTTCTTTGTAATTCACCAGCCTTTGTATTTAATCCCCTTAAATGCTGCAGTTTTCTTATTTCACTTTGTATATTGCTTTCCATTTGTTTGGATTCCTGAATGCTTTTTTGAATTACCTGCTTTTTTTCTTCCAATTCTCGAAAATGTTCAATCTCCACCTCAATTTCTGCAGGAGTACATATGTTTTTTTCAATTAAAACCCGAACCACCCTTTGGAATAATAATGGCAAAGAATTTTGAGGTACGCCCCCATGCAGAAGAATAGGCGTAACATAACGGTAAGAACCTGGTATAGATATGGTCTGCAACCCCTGCGCATCTATAAACTGTAGAAATATCCTGCCCAACTGCAGCTGTAAAGGGGAATCTATATTTACTCCCAGACTAGTAGATACAGAGCTCCAATAATCCCCCTCCCGGTAATTCCATATACCCTGTCCTACCAGGAAAAAAGCAGTGCAAGCCGGAGTATATTCCCTAAAAAACTCAATGCTGTTGGCGATATCGGCCTTCAGTTTGACCGCCATTAATTGACTTAACTTATCCAGGTCATCCCTGCTCAGATCTACCTGTCCGATGTATTTATACTTGCCCAGGCTATCTTTTAGACATTTCTCGCAAGCTATAAGGTCAATACAGGTTTCTAACATACCAGCCCACTTCCTTACCCCAACTGGCGGATAAACTATAAAATGTTAATATTTTTCATTTTTACTTATTATTACTTTCGGCACAAGAAGATAATCTCCTCCCTATTTTTCAATAGTCCTACCAGGTTGATCCGATATCCTGCAACAGTAATAAAAGGAAAACTTAACCACTATATCGAAGTAGTCATTACAGATTGATAAAGTGTAAATATAGGTAGGAGGAGTTTTTATGCAGGATACCTCATTGTATCTACAAGCCACCCCTTATGTTGAAAGCAAACACCCGCTTATTCGCAAGAAAGCAGAGGAAATCACCCGTGGCCTGGGCAATGAAACGGAGAAAGCCGTGAAGCTTTTTAATTATGTACGGGATGAATGCCACTATAATATGTACGCAACTACCGGGGATATCGAAGCTTATCGCGCCTCTGCTATTCTGGCCAAAGGTCAAGGCTGGTGTGTACAAAAGGCTATTTTACTGGCGGCTCTGTGCCGGGCGGTAGAAATTCCCTGCGGGCTTATGCTGGTTACAATACGTAATCATAAATCCCCGCCGGAAGCTGTGGAAATAATGAAAACCAATGTTTTCTTCCCCCATATGTATAACTCTATTTTCCTGAACGGCAAATGGCTAAAAGCAGCTCCTACTTTCGACCGGGAAATATGCGAGCGCACCGGAGTTCCGGTAGTAAATTTTGACGGATTAAACGACGCCATCCTACCCGATAAAGACCTGCAGGGTGGCCCCTATATAGAATATCTGGACGACTATGGTATTTACTTCGACCTGCCCTGGGATTTTATTTTAGAAAATAGCTACCGGATTTATGGAGATTTAACTGAGTACTGGTTGGGAACGAAAGTCAGCTCTAAATAATATTTTCAAGTTATTTTATTTTAATTATTGATATACAATAAGAATAAAAGTAAGCAAAATCTGCATTTATATTCAGGGAGGCGTATTAACATGACCCGTAAATTCCAAGTCATTCTTGAATGGGATGAAGAGTATCAAGTTTATGCAGTTACGGTACCTTCATTACCTGGTTGTGTTACTCAAGGGAAAAATCGAGAAGAAGCTTTGCAGCGCATAGAGGAAGCTATTGTAGGGCACATAAAAGCTCTAAAAATAATAGGCGAATCAGTTCCTACAGGTGACATAGAAATTGCAGAGGTTCAGGTAAATGTATCATGACTAGAATGCCCCGAATAACCGGTAAAAAACTGGTGGCCGTTCTAAAGAGAAATGGGTTTGTTACTGTTCGCATCACTGGCAGTCATCATCATTTACATCGACCTGGGGGAAGGCTGGTTACTGTACCTGTACATTCTGGAGAAATAATAATTCCCTCCATACTTAAATCTATATTAAAGCAGGCAGAGATTACTGTGGAAGAATTAATTGATTTATTGTAACTGTACACTGAGTTTTTCTATATTTGTTCCATGAGACCAATAAGACCGGCGTACTGCCGGCCTCATTATTTACCAAATCATATTGCGGTTGGCTTCAAACCTTAGTTCATCGCGGAAATTTGGATGAGCTATGTTTATTAGCTCCTGTACCCTTTCCCTGACTGACCGTCCCCGTAACGAAGCTACCCCGTATTCAGTAACCACATAATCGACATCTATACGGGAAGTAGTAACGATAGTACCCGGTTCAAACCAGGGGACTATACGAGAGATACTATCCCCCTTGGCAGTAGAGTAAAAAGCTATAATAGACTTCCCCCCGGGCGCATCCACAGCACCAGTTATAAACTCTTTGTGCCCCCCGGTTCCGCTGAAGAGCTGCAGACCAATCGATTCCGCACAACACTGTCCGGTAAGATCCATTTGTAAGGCTGCATTAATAGAAACCATTTTATTATTGCGGGCTATTACAGCAGGGTCATTTACTACACTGCCCCGATGGAATTCCACTGCCACGTTATCATCCAGGAAATCGTACAGTCTTCTGCTTCCCAAAGCGGCATCAGTAATAAATTTATCTTTCCACAAGGTCTTTTTACGATTAGTAATTACACCTGCTTCATATAGATTTAGAACTGAATCGGTAAACATCTCCGAATGTAAACCCAAATCTTTTTTATCACCCAGACATTGAGCAATTGCTCCCGTTATACTGCCAAATCCAATCTGTATAGTGGAGCCATCCTCTATCAATTCAGCGGCATAATTACCTATTAATAAATCCTTTTCAGATAAAACCGGCTGTTCTAAAGTGGGTACTTCTGTATCCACTTCTACCAGATAGTCTATTTCTGATATGTGTACATGGGTATCGCCAAAGGTACGGGGTAAATTAGGATTAACTTCCATAATTACAATGTCGGCATGTTCGACAAAATCTTTCTCCAGTACCGTACACAGGGATAAAGAAAAATAACCATGTTTATCCATAGGAGAAACAGCTCCCAGGAATACATCAGGCTTACGATAGGCCATACGATTTCTGCTAAACTGGTGCAATTGCAGGGGTACATAGGAAACATTTCCCTGGGGGTGAGCTGCCCGAGGACCAGGGGAATAAAACCAGCTATTAAGCAAAAAGTGTCCTTTCATTTC
Source organism: Gelria sp. (assembly GCA_012839665.1). Lineage (GTDB taxonomy): Bacteria > Bacillota > Syntrophomonadia > Syntrophomonadales > Syntrophomonadaceae > UBA4844. The sequence goes on along the minus strand of DUMX01000312.1, from coordinate 527 downwards.
CGGATTCATAAAAAACTCATATTTTTTCTGCATCATGGCATTGACCACGGAAACATTTTCCACCCGGTCTCTAATGGTATGCAGGTTGCTTAACAGGGTAACTGGTTCACAACCGCAAAGGGCGGTCACCACTTCCTGATTGCTTTTAATTTTTTCCAACGCCTCTTTTACTGATACCAACTTGCGTTGGTACATATCCTTGTAGTTCAATTATCACACCTCATACTATATGTTATTTAATGTTATTTATAAATACTGCAATTATAGTAACACGTCACTATTATGGCATAAGTTAGACGTTTTTTTCAATCCCCAACTTGAATGGGATGGAAGGATAACGTATCAAATGTTAAACTGATGCATATAATTGTAGGTAACGCTAGTAATGCAACATGATAACAAATAGAGCAATCTATGCAAAAGTTAAAATCTTGCTTGAAAAGGCTATAGAAAAGATATATAATACTCTTTGCGGGCGGGTGTAGCTCAGTGGTAGAGCCCCAGCCTTCCAAGCTGGTTGCGAGGGT
>DUMX01000356.1 GCA_012839665.1 Gelria sp. | reverse complement strand
GTGATGATATTCCTGTTTTTCTATGACCGAATTTAGCAGGAACCTGAAGCCGGTCCCGGGCAGATGAATTAGCCGACCAGCAGGAACAAAAAAAGGCCCCGGAGAAACAAAATGTTTTCTCACGGGAGCCTGTTATCTACACTGTGTTAACTGCCGAACCCGTTCCTGCCAGGCCGACCTGCCTGCTGCACAGTTTATTACCATCTTTAAAAGCCTCAAAAACAAGCTGAGATAATCCCTTACCGACATCCTGGAATTTAGCGAAAACACTGTAAAAAAAGAGTATTATAAAAGGAATGAGTGGTTCCAATAAGGATCAAGTTAATAGTTTGCTTGATTACTTTGGAAATAAAAGATAAAAATAGATTAAGAAGTCTATATGAAAGATAAGCAGCTAAAAAAGTAATCGTGAAATGGTCTAAAAGGCACCTTCTCGCTAAAAACCTATATGGGTTTTGTTCCTTGATTTTAACTAGTGTTTAGTTATTTCAAAAGACGGTATTAAATCATTATAGTATTGATACCCTATTAATCCATCATGCTGTAATCTTCCTAAAAGTATAAATGGCGCTATACCTATCTCGCTGGAATAATTTATTATCTGTGCTTTATTCTGATAGTCATACTTCTCAATAAAATTCCTATATTGTTCTTCTGAAATTAAGTAGTTGCTAGCTATGTCATCTGCCTCGTCTTCTTTATCATAACTAATATGAAACTCATTGGTTGAATGGTTAATTAAATGGGCTAATTCGTGGAAGAAAGTAAACCAAAATACATCTGCTCGTTTTCCTCTTACGCTTAATGCAAGTATTGCCTTATTATTCCTCCATATTGTTGCCCCACATATATAGGTTTTGGGAAGACAAGGTACTAGTACTAAAGCCACACCGCATTCAGCACATAATCTTCTCATCTCTGGATAAAATTCAGCTGGGTCTTTCATGGTCAGATCCCTAAAAGTAGGAATAAGACTTTTTATCTTTCTTTTATTGAATTTCTCCACTTCCACATTTAAACCTTCTAGCTCTGCTTTTCTAAGCCATGCTAATACCCCAAGATCAGATATTTCTCTTATCTGTTTATGTGTTCTAAAAGCCACAGCATATGAAGTCTTTATTGAGGACAACTCGGCAACACCAAAATATCCTCTACAATTAAACACTCTTTCCGTTCTATCTGCCGTTTCTTTTACCCAGCCAAATTTGCTCATTTCTTTATATGGTATCTGTTTCAAAATCTCTAAATCCAAGTCTATTTTTTTCTGTTCTTCTAGTCTAGTTTTATTTAATTGATAATTAGTTTCTAAATTCATCCAAAACTGTGCACCAGGCCCTATAACAGATTCTAGCTTCAAGGCTGTATCATAGGTGATAGGAGCATTACCATTGAGAATATTACTTAAATGTTTCGGTGTTATATCTAACCTGGCTGCTAATTCCTTTTGATTCATTCCTAAAAACTCCATATTCTCCCTGATTGTCCCCCCAGGGGGAATTGCAACAGTAGGCATAAATTGAGTGTTATTTTTTTTGTTTACCATGGTAATCCGCCACCTCCTCAATCCTTACAATATCAATACTTTCCAAATCAAAGATAGCAACACCCTTTTGCAAAATAGGTTTTAACACAAGCCTATAGGGGTGTACTAAATCCACCGCATATTCATC
>DUMX01000311.1 GCA_012839665.1 Gelria sp. | reverse complement strand
AAGATGAAATTCGCCAGGTTACTCGGATGAAACAGGATAATCGAGAAAAGGCAGAAACTATAGAGTTACTAAACCAGGAGATTAAGAAGATTGAGCAACAACAGGATGAAATCGCCGAAAAACAGATGCAGCTCAAACGAATTATGGGAATTAAAGGTGAAAACAATCGTCCGATTGAACCCTCTCGAGGAGGGAAGGGTGGATTGGACTACCGGGCTAGAAATTCAGCCAACAATGAGATTTTACAACAGACAGTAGAAATCAGGACGCAGTTGGCAATTCAGGAAAAAGAGCTGGATGAACTATTAGCCCGGGTAAATAACAACAAACTATATTTTCGCAGCATACCTAACCAATGGCCGACTCGGGGTGACATTAGCTCTGAATTTGGTTGGCGTAATTCTCCTTTTGGTGGACAGGGAAGTAGTTTTCACGGAGGAATTGATATAGCCAATGATTCCGGAGTGGCGGTAGTGGCGGCTGCCGATGGTACGGTTAATTTTGCCGGGTGGAAAGGTGTATACGGTAAAATGATAGAGATAGACCATGGATACGGCTTTAAAACTGTATATGGGCATAACTCTGCTTTACTGGTAAATGAGGGTGATAAGGTTAAAAAAGGTGAAGAAATTGCCCGGTTGGGGAATACTGGTAGGAGTACAGGGCCACACCTGCATTTTGAAATCATAAAGGATGGAGAACCGCAGGACCCTCGTATATACTTACCATAAAAGTCTGTTTCAAATCATGATGAGAGAAGCCATCTAAGAGCAGGAGGAACATGGAAGTGAGAAAAAAACGACGCAGCTTTCAAAATATTGAAAGCCTAATATCCCCCGGAGTGGAAATAAAGGGCGATATATCCTCCCAAGGGTCTATCAGGATTGATGGGTACGTAGAAGGGAATTTAAACATTAAGGGCGACTTAATACTGGGAGACAAAGGGAAAATCAAGGGAGAAGTGAAAGCAGAAAATATAATTATAGCAGGAAAAATCGAAGGCACAGCCACTGCTGGAACCCGCCTCGAAATAGCTGCAACTGGAACTATTGTCGGGGACATAAATGCCACCACTTTAATTATTGAAGAAGGTGGCTTATTAGATGGCACCAGTCGGATGACCCGGGCTAAAGAGTTTAGTACCGATAATGAGCACGTGATTAGTTTTAAAAAAGGAAAGTATAAGGATAAGAACAAATAGCAAGGGGAGGGTGGGGTGTTCTCCCCTAATGGTAGCGCGTTAGCGCTACCATCTGTGTACCCGTGGTATGTCCTTCAGTACTAAACAATCTGCGTAAATCCTTACTGTTCCGCGGTTTCCGCGTCTATTCCCCAGCCTATTTCCGTATTAAGCTGGCGGGAAAGATATTTCACGCGAGCTAGATAAAGCCCTTTGGCTATAATATCAGACATTTTATAGACAATGAAGAGCCGGGTATTTTGCAAAACCATATGTTCGAAAAACCCACCTACATTAACTACCGCTGAAACATGAAAATCGCCTACCGCAGGTAAAGTCTTTTTTAGAGCTGTACCTGGTTTCAGGCTACCCGGGCGGACATTTATATAGCCAATCCGATCTGCATTTCCTAAGCAGGCATCCACAGCTATAATAAAGGGCTGGGTATAAATGGCAAATATTTCGTCCAGTGTTTCTTGCAGGTTAGCAGCATGGACAGGTGTTTCTAGAGTTCCGTAGATATTAGCCGAGGGGCTAAGGCTTTTTAGCCTGCTGCCTACCAGAGGCCCCAGACAGTCACCTGTAGCCCGGTCAGTCCCGATACACAGAAATACTAATTCTCGCTTAGTATCGATATCTTGCATGTTAGTATAAATGGCTTTTTCTATTTTATTAAAACAAAACGGATCCTCAAAATGACAGGAGAACTTGTCCGGTATCATTCTTTTCTCAGTTTGGTACAAACTCTTTTCCTCCCAGTTTAAAATAATTTAGCAAGCTTAATCAATATTCTTGACCGCTGGGAATATTTTTATGCTGTATTTGACTGCTGATAGGAATATTTATGAAATATAAATATTTATTTCTGGCAGGAGAAGAATTAATGAAAGCAATGAAAGTTCGCCTTATGTTGGTAATGGGTTATCTGGGAGCAGTCATTGGCGCTGGCTTTGCCTCCGGGCAGGAAATAGTACAATTTTTCGTAGCTTATGGATTATACGGTATGAAGGGTGCTCTGGTAGCTACAGGACTTTTTGCCCTCTGTGGGGGGATGCTCTTGTATATGGCCCATCGCTGGCAGGTATCTAACTATCAGGGCATGTTAAAAAAAATGATGGGCGAGCGAACCGGACTACTCATAGACTTTCTATTAGCTATATTTCTGTTTTTGGGCATAAGCACTATGATGTCGGCCAGTGGTGCGGTGTTTTATGAACATTTATATTTACCTAAGGGTCTGGGGGTTTTCCTGGCCTATATTTTAGTAATAGCTTTTTTGTTTACCGGGAGAAAAGGCCTAATTATATCGTATAATGTATTAGTACCGTTTAAGGTAATACTCTTGCTCATCATTAGCTGCTATGCAGCATTTTTTTTAGAAAAACAAACAATGGAAATGTATACTGCTTTTATGTGTCCGGCTGAACCCCGGTTCTGGTTATTAGCTAGCTTACTTTATGTTGCCTATAATTTTGCGCTGGCACTGGTGGTTTTAAGTGAATACCAGACTTTGGGGCAAGCAGGGGATAGTATAACCGGGGCTATCTGGGGCGGCTTAATATTGGGAGTATTAGTCCTGGTTAACTATATGGCCTTATATAAGTTTGTACCGGTGATTATGCAATATGAAGTCCCTATGCTTTATGTAGCAGGAAAAATCTCGCTTACAGCCAAATATGTTTATACTCTGGTATTGTGGGTAGGAATCCTGACTACAGCTATTGCTAATGCTTATGGATTTACCCAGCGTTTTGCGGGCCTCACCGGCTTAAACTACCGGTTTTGCCTGATACTCTGCTTGACTCTGGCTTTACCAATTGCTATGCGCAGTTTTTCCAGTTTGGTGAGTAAAGTATACCCTGTTTTTGGAATACTAGGAATATTAATAATATCTGCGCTGCTATACAGGACTATTAAAGATATATCCCGGGCGTTATATTATTGTATAATGCAGTATATAGCACAGCGGAAGGAGGTCTGAGCCTGCAGATGATAAATCTAAAAAAAATTCCCCCGGTTGATGAGATTTTGCTAAATAAGGAAGTGGAGGAATTACTAAGTAAGTTCAACCGTGAATATATAATAAATCTTTTAAGAGCAGCAATTGATGACATTCGGGAGGAATTACGCTTTTTACAGGAAGAAATGGAGCGGGATTTCATAAAGGAAGAAGTAATAAAACGATTACAAAAGAGGGTGGAACAGTCGGCTCGAGGAACACTGGAAAAGGTTATAAATGGTACTGGGGTAGTCCTCCATACTAATTTAGGACGGGCACCAATGGGGGAACGGGCCTTAAATTATATGTCAGCTATGGCGGCTAATTATAGTAACCTGGAAATGGACCTGGAAAGTGGTGAAAGAGGTTCACGCTACGTTCATGTGGAAGAAATATTAACTCGTCTGACTGGTGCGGAAGCAGCTCTGGTAGTAAATAATAATGCGGCAGCAGTAATGTTGGGGCTTAACACTATGGCCAGGGGACGGGAGGTTATTGTATCCCGTGGGCAACTAGTAGAAATCGGTGGTGCTTTCCGGATTCCCGAGGTTATGAAGTTGAGTGGGGCTCGACTGGTAGAGGTGGGGACTACTAATAAAACTTATATTAGTGATTTTGCCGGAGCTATTAGCGAAGAAACTGCACTGCTTTTCACTGCTCATACCTCCAATTATAAAATTATTGGCTTCAGCGAAGAGGTAAAACTGGCTGAACTGGTTAAATTGGGAAAGGAACGTGGTATTCCGGTGATGCAGGACTTGGGCAGCGGAATACTATATAATATGAAAGACTGGGGCTTACAAGATGAACCCTCGGTACAGGAATGCGTGGCCGCAGGAGTTGATATAATTACCTTTAGTGGAGATAAACTCCTGGGTGGACCCCAGGCCGGGATTATCGTAGGGCGAAAAAAATATATCGAGGCTATGAAAAAGAACCAGCTCACCCGGGCCTTAAGGGTGGATAAGTTAACTATTGCTGCCCTGGAGGCTACTTTGCTGGAGTATTTGGAAGGAAAACCTGAGGAGACCATTCCAGTAATTCGCATGTTATGTTGTAGTCCAGAGCAACTCCAGCGTCAAGCTGAAGAACTACTGGACAATCTGTATAGCCGTATAGGCACTTTGCCACAAGTGGCTTCCCTGACCATGGTAGAACTAGAAGATATGGTAGGGGGAGGAGCTTATCCTACTTATAAAATTCCGGGTTTTGGTGTCGATATTGAGTTTCACGATAATGCTCTGGAGAAAATAGCTCGGGAATTGCGTTTGGGTAGCCCGGCACTGGTAACCAGAAAGCAAGATAACAAAATGAGAATTAGTGTAAGGACATTGCTGGAGGGTGATGCCGAATTACTGGTTGACCTGATCGAAGGGGTACTGAAAAGGGAAGAGGTAGTATGAAGAGGTTTATTATAGGGACGGCAGGGCATATCGACCACGGCAAGACTACTCTGGTTAAAGCTATGACTGGTATGAATACAGACCGGCTAAAAGAGGAGAAACAGCGGGGTATATCCATAGAACTAGGGTTTGCTCCGTTTACCTTACCTTCGGGGCAAAAAGCAGCTATTGTGGATATGCCCGGGCATGAGCGCTTTATCCGTCATATGTTGGCCGGGGCTTTTGGTATAGATATTGTCTTGTTAACTATTGCTGCCGACGAAGGCGTAATGCCCCAGACCCGGGAGCATATGGACATTATAGAACTGCTAGGCATAAACAAGGGTATTGTCGTAATTACTAAAAAAGATCTGGTAGATGAAGAATGGTTAATGCTTATGGAAGAAGAGATTCAGGAGTATATTAACACTACTATATTGAAAAACGCACCTCTTCTTTCCGTATCGGCAGTAACTAAAGAAGGATTACCAGAATTAATAAAATTGATAGAAAGCCTGGTTCCAGAGGTGGAGGAAAAACCCACCTTTGGTCAAGCGCGTCTGCCTATAGACCGGGTTTTTACCATTTCTGGCTTTGGTACGGTTGTAACCGGGACCTTGTGGTCAGGGCAATTGCAGCAGGGTGAAACCGTGGAGCTTATGCCGGTGCAAAGACCAGTTCGAATAAGAACCCTGCAGGTACATAATGAAAAGACGGATACTGCTTATGCTGGTCAACGGGTAGCTGTGAATCTACAAGGGGTCGAGGTAAGCGATATCAAACGGGGCTATCTCCTGGCTACCCCGGATTATCTTACTCCCAGCTATCGGGTAGATACTCGCCTGCGCCTGCTTAGTTCCAGTCAGCGCAGTTTAAAGAATTGGAACCGGGTACGATTTCACCTGGGTACTGATGAAACTATGGGCCGAGTAGTATTGCTGGACCGGGATGAATTACTGCCGGGAGATGAAACTTATGTACAGATTGTTATGGAAAAACCAATAGTAGCTTATAAAGGTGACCATTTTGTAATTAGATATTATTCCCCGGTCACCACTATCGGGGGCGGAATTATAATTGACGGAAATGCCCCTAAACAAAAGAGATTTAAAGAAGAAGTCCTGGATGAATTGGCTATAAAAGAGGAAGGTAGCCTTTATGATGTAGTTTTACATGAACTAGAATCTCATTCCGAAGAGTTAATTACCATTGATGAACTAAGTAAACTTACTGGCAGTAATCAGGAACAATTAGAGCAGGAACTGCAGCAATTAATAGAAGATGAAAAAATAGTAATGATAAAAGACCAGGTTTATATCAGTTCTTATACTTTGGAAGCCATGAATTCTCGCATAGTAGAAACACTGGATAAATACCAGCGCCGGTATCCTATGCGTACAGGTTATCCCCGGGAAGATATGCGCAGCCGCTTTTTTAATAAGATTAATGCCAAAGATTTTAACCTGGTTATTAAACATTTGAAAGAAAGCGGGACCATATCCAGTCGCAACAATCGGTTAATGTTACCCGGATGGATAATTAAACCCGGGGACAAGGAAAAGGAAAGCATAGAAAAAATCAAAGGCATTTTGGAGGAGCAGATGTTTACTCCACCGGGAATAGACGAACTGCGCAACATGAGTGGATTGAGCGAAGATGATTTTAACGAATTATTAGCCTATATGATAGAGGCGGGTTTGCTGGTAAAAGTCAATCAGGAGATAGTCTTTTCCAGCCAGGCGATAGAGGAAGGAAAGAAAAGGCTAACTGCTTATTTTGAAAAGGAAAAGGAATTAAGCCTGGCTACGGCCCGGGATATATTAAAAACTACTCGAAAGTATGCGCTACCTCTGGTAGAATATTATGATAGAATTCGTTTTACCCGCCGGGTCGGAGATATAAGGGTAAAGCTCTAATATCAGTTATGCCGGGGAGTTTTGGGAGGATTTGCATAAGTGTCTAGAATAGGTATTCCACGTACACTGGCGTATTTTATTTATTTTCCCTTCTGGAAAGTTTTTTTTGAGGAATTGAATCAGGAAGTTATAGTTTCTTCCCCTACCACCAGAGAAATAATGGATGATGGAGTAAGGGATGCGGTTACTGATGCCTGTATCCCGATTAAACTTTATCACGGTCACGTTGCTGATATTGCTTCCCAGGTAGATTACATCTTTGGTCCTCGCCTGGTAAGCGTTCGCAAGCATGGTGACTTTGGCACTGAAACCTTTTGTCCGAAATTTCTGGGGCTTCCAGACATGGTGCGCCTGTCTATGGACAATATTCCCGAGATAATAGATGTCCGCGTTGACCTTAAGCAAGGAAAAGACGAATTTTTTAAGGTTTGCTCCCGGGTAGGAGTATTTCTGGGGAAATCCGAAAAAGAAGTAAAGAAGGCTTACCACAGGGCATTAAAGGTACAAAAACGTTTTAAGAAATTACTTTATCAAAACATAATGCCACCAGACGCCATGGATATATTATTTGCCCAGGGGGAGCGGAAGCCTCTGATTGCCCAGCCTGATTTACAGATAGCGGTGGTAGGCTATCCTTATGTCATATATGATGACTATATTAATGGCCGTATCGTGAGTTTACTGGAGAAAGAAAATGTAAAGATATATACGCAAGATATGCTAAGCGATAAGATCATGAACCGACAGGCACGAAACATTCCCAAGAGTATGTTCTGGTATTTTTCCAACCGGGCAGTATATGGTGCCCTTCATTATATGCAACAAAAAAACATTGATGGGATAATTCATATAACTGCATTTGCCTGCGGTCCAGATGCAATAGTAGACCGGTTGCTGGAGATTGAAGCCAAGAGACACGGACAGGTGCCTTATCTGGCTATTATGGTGGACGAGCACACTGGTGATGCCGGGGTGCGGACTCGGGTAGAAGCATTTTTGGATATGTTGCGTTTCAGGAAGGATAAATCATGAAAATAAGCTTTCCCCATATGGGTCATTCTTATGTGGCTCTGAAATGGCTGGTAGAAAATACAGGTCACGAGTGTATTGTACCCCCGGAACCAAGTAGCCGTACCCTGGACTTGGGGGTACGTCATTCCCCAGAGTTTGCCTGTATCCCATTTAAAATCCTAATGGGGACTTACCTAGAAGTGATCGAAAAAGGTGCCGAGGTAATTTTAACCTCCGGAAGTAAGGGACCTTGTCGAGCTGGGCTGTACTGGGTGATGCATCAATATATCCTGGAAGAACTTGATGTTGGAGTCAAAGTAGTAGCATTTGAGCCGCCTTTGTGTGATCTCAAGGATTTTTTTCAAAAAATTCGTTGGGTCAGAAAAACTGGAGGCTTATCACTTAAAGAGTTTGTTCAGGTGCTGCGAGTTACTTGGGAAAAGCTCAAGGCCATAGATGAGATAGAAAAGCTGTCTCATGAAATAAGGCCATATGAAACTAACCGGGGCGAGACTACCAGGAAACTATGGCAGGCCCTGGATATGTTGGATGCAGCCAATAACGAAGTTGATGTCGAAGACGCCCTGCAGGAAGGCCAAAAGCTTTTACAAGGGGTTTCGCAGGATCGCAGCCGCAACCCATTAAAAATTGGAATTATAGGTGAGATTTATGTGGTATTAGAACCGGCAGCTAACCATTATATTCAAATAATGCTGGGAGAGATGGGAGTACTAACCGATCGCTCTATTTATCTGTCTTCCTATACTAGTAAAAATACTATTGAAAACCGGGAAGGAGATGTATTAGAGGTAGCCAAACCTTATTTGGGGGAAGCGCCGATAGGCGGGCACGGAGCCAACAGCATAGGGGAAACTATTCTTTATGCCCAAAACGGTTTCGATGGCATAGTTCAGTTAGCACCCTTTGCTTGTATCCCGGAGATAGTTGCCAAAAGCATCATGCCGGCAGTCAGTAGAGACCATGGCATACCAGTTTTAACCTTATTTATAGACGAGCAAACAAGTAAAGCCGGAGTGCAAACCCGGTTAGAAGCCTTTGTTGATTTATTAGATAAACGTCGCCAGGTCAAAGCAAAACGTGGAATCGAGAGGTTAGTAATATGATTAAGGGATACTTGGGAGTAGATGTAGGTTCAGTAAGTACCAACCTGGTAGTGATAGATGACCAGAATCAATTGCTGGCAGCGCAATATCTGCGTACCAGCGGCAAGCCTATTGAGACGGTTCAAAAGGGATTATCTGCTATAGGTGAGGACTTACCTGCTGATGTAGAAATAGCCGGTGCAGCTACTACCGGTAGTGCGCGATATTTGACCAGCCTGATTGTAGGGGCGGATGTAGTTAAAAACGAAATTACTGCCCATGCTATAGCTTCTTCGGCTCTAGTTGAAGATGTAAAAACTATAATTGAAATTGGTGGGCAGGATTCCAAAATCATAATATTGCGTGAAGGAGTAGTAACTGATTTTGCCATGAATACGGTATGTGCTGCCGGTACGGGCTCCTTTCTGGACCAGCAGGCCAGTCGTCTCCTTATTTCGATTGAAGACTTCGGTAATTATGCTCTGAAAGCTAAGAATCCCGTAAGAATCGCCGGGCGCTGTGCCGTATTTGCTGAATCTGATATGGTTCATAAACAGCAACTGGGACATAACACGGAAGATATAATAGCCGGTCTTTGCGAAGCTTTAGTTAGGAATTATATGAATAATGTAGGTAAGGGTAAGGAAATCCTGGCTCCGGTAATGTTTCAGGGTGGAGTAGCAGCTAATGCAGGATTGGTACAAGCCTTCAATAAGTATCTGGGACTGGAGGTAGTAGTTCCCCAGCATTACGGGGTAATGGGTTCAATAGGAGCTGCTATACTGGCCCGGGAAGCCAGTCGAAAAAAGGGAAGTACCTCCTTTAAGGGTTTTAACATTCAGGAAATAAACTTTAAAACTAGAAGCTTTGAATGCAAAGGCTGCTCCAATGCCTGTGAAGTTGTACAATTTTTCGAAAACAACGAATTATTGGCGCGCTGGGGGGACCGTTGCGGTAAGTGGGAATTACAGGCTATGTAAGGTTGTAGAAAATATAAAATGATTTTAGGTATAGAATTATGAGCCGGACTCGAGCCGCATATATTTGACATTTATCGCGGACGAATATATACTCATTATCGCGGGTAATAATCATAGTGGAAGCGGATCGGTCCTGGTGGGTCGCCTGGACTTCAAATCCAGTTTGCGCGGCGGTGATCCCGTCGCGGGTGGGTTCGATTCCCACACGCTTCCGCCAAATTCTTAAACATTAATTTATATTAAAGAGAGCCGGGACTATTCTCCCGGCTCTTTGTCTTTAGGGATGTTTAAAGTCTTTTTAATCGCTTTATGCAGGTATAAATGTTCCCTGCTTAGGTTCGTACCAACTATCGTATTGCTGGGCGATATTTCCGGAAAACATTTTTCTTTAACCCTTTCTATTTAGGTGTAAGTAATATTGCCGCTCGGTGCGATTCTTGCTGTTTCATATTTTAATCAAGTGGAAAAACATCTTCGTGTTTTCCAATAATGTAGAATGTGTTAATTTGGTCCGAGTTCGAAGACTTTTTGATTTCAACAATAATTCTTATTGACATGTTAACGGATATCTCATAATAACAGTCAGTACCTTTTACTTTTTTTAATCTGAGAGAAGGGTGAGCGGGATCTTTCATAAAGAAATCTATAGCTTTAATAGCTTGTTTGCGGGTAATTTTATCGAGGGTTGTGAATTGCTTGTCAAACTTGCGGGTAGACCGAAAGCGCCTAGTCATCTTGAAGACCTTCCAAAAACTCATCGATATTAGAAAATTCTCGTACCCTGCCAGTGTTCACGTCCTCTTTAGCCTCCAACATATCTTTCTGAACCTTATTACTCCAGAAATATGCTTGACTCGAAGGGACCAATTTATATGGTTCAATAATAATTTTGTTGTCATCTAACCGCACATCAAGTATATCCCCTTCGGAAATATTGAGCTTTTTTCTAATTTCACTGGGGAGTGTTATCAAGTTTCTTCTTTGTACAGATACCTTGTAAGATTTAGCTACCGCCATCTGGGGCACACCTCCTTTAAGGAATCACCGTATTTACAGTATATACGTACATATGTAGTGACGCAACAATTACACAAGATTAAGATAATAAAGGGCTAAAGGCCCTTTTTTTTATTTGCCGCTTGGACTACAATACACATGAAATCTATTTTCTTATTTGGCATGAATGAATATAATCATATGAAATTGGATTAATAAGAAAATAGAATTTTTTTTGACACTGAAGGACACTGATTTCTTATGATTAACACTGAAATTTTTTAAAATAAACTAAACCCCAGCTACTATTTTCATAGGTGGTT
>DUMX01000310.1 GCA_012839665.1 Gelria sp. | reverse complement strand
GGTGAAGCCTCCGCTATCCTTTAAAAATATAATAAAATTCAGTGCCATTCATAAGAAATCAGTGTCCTTCAATGTCTAATCCCCGTCTATTTTCTTATTAACCACTAATTTCCTCTTCCCTCAAATAGCACGCCGGGTCTTCGGCCCAGAGATCGCCGTAGACTGCTCTAGCTCTTATACGACATCCTGAACATAAACTCTTGTAGCTACATCCTGAACATTTGCCTTTTACATGTTTTTCCTTTTCACGTAGCTTAATCATTAATTCATCATCCGAAGTCCATATCTGGCTAAAGGGTTTCTCCCTTACATTACCTACGGTATAATCCTGCCAGAACTGGCAAGGATGAACATTGCCCTGCGGGTCAACATTGGCAAATTTAGTTCCTGCTGAGCATCCACCGTGCATTTCTAGCAGCTGAATTATTTCATCTGCACGTTCAGGTTCATTTTTCTTAATATAGTTATACAGATAAATCCCATCGGCATGATTATCGGTGGTCAGTATTTCAACCTCGACACCTTTACGGTGAAATTCAAGGGTTTTATTACTTACCATATCCAATATGGCCCTTTTCTCCTGATGGTCAATATCTAACTCAGCCATCTGCTCTCCCCGACCGGCGTATACCAAATGGTACATACAAAAACGAGGTATAGACTCCTTCTCAATGATATCAAATATCTCCGGCAGGTCAGCCTGATTTAATCGGTTTACAGTAAAGCGTATACCGGTTTTTAACCCGATATTAGCACATGCTTTAATTCCATTAAGCGCAGCCTCAAAAGCTCCGGGCCGATTTCTAAATTGGTCATGGGTAGTAGGAGCCCCGTCAATACTAATACCCACATATTGGAAACCGGCATCTTTTATCTTTCGTGCCAATTCATCATCAATAAGAGTGCCATTACTGGATATAACCGTTCGTAAACCTAGTTCGGTAGCCATTTTACCCAGCTCAAAAATATCCTTTCTTATCAAGGGTTCGCCCCCGGAAAAAAGCAGTACCGGGCATTTCATATCAGCTAAGTCTTTGATAAAAACCCGAGCCTCTTCCGTACTTAATTCATTTTGATACTGGTGGTCCTCGGCATTAATATAACAATGCTGACAACGTAAATTACAACGGTTGGTAACATTCCATACCACCAGGGGACGATAATTATCCGAGAACTGGAGTAGTTGCGGTGGCAGTTTTTCCTCCTGTCCACTATATTTAATAACTTCGGAAACGGTTGCGGTTCCACATAATAGTTTTGTACACCCAATCATAAAAGCAAGCCTCCCTCTTCCCCAACAATTCATGTTTGCCGGATACACATACCCCAAAAAGTACATATTATCACCTATGAAAATAACAGGCGGGATTTAAGTTAAATTATAATAAAAGGAAATGCATAGGCATTTCAACTTTAATTCTTAATTCTCAATTCCTAGCGTCATCTATTATCGCCTTCAGGAGTCCATCAATGGTGTACTCTTCGGCCATAATATCTACAGCAAACCCCAGAGAGCGGGCGGTTTCCGCTGTAACCGGCCCGATACCAGCAACCTTCACCTTATTATTTACCCGCAAAACATTGTCCCTACCAATCATTTTAACAAAGTTGCGGACGGTTGACGAACTGGTAAAAGTTAAATAGTCTACCCTGCCTTCTAAGATATCATTAATCCTGGCTTTACTAACCCGGCCAGCAGGTACAGCTTCATACAAAATAACTTCATTAACATGTACCCCCCACTGGCGCAGGGTATCAGGTAATACTGCTCTGGCCCCACGAGCCCGGGGTAGGAGCACCCACTCTCCCTTTTTCACCCGGTCCTCAAGCTCTTGCAATATCCCTTCTGCCCGGTACTCCTCAGGAATAAATTCAACTTTTAGTCCCCGTTTTTCCAGACTTTTGCAGGTAGCAGGCCCAATAGCACATATATTGCTCCCATATAAAGACCGTATATCCAGCTCCTGTTTTCTTAACTCCGCAAAGAATATATCTACGGCATTAACACTGGTAAATATAATCCAGTTATAACTATCCAAATGCTCAAAGGCATTATACAGGCTGCTAAGATTCTCTTCTTTTTGAATAACTATCGAAGGGAATTCAATTGCTTCCCCACCCAGCTCATTAATGGCCTCAACCAGACGGCTAGCCTGGGCTCGGGCTCGGGTAACCACAACTTTTTTACCAAATAAGGGCTTGTTTTCGACCCAGTTCAATTGCGGACGCAGGTTAACTACATCACCAACAATTATTACTGCCGGAGGTTTAAAAGCAGTCTCTTTAACCTTCCTGCTGATGTTTTCCAGGGTGCCGGTCAGTACCTCTTGCGAGGGCAATGTACCCCATCGGACCAGGGCCACCGGGGTGTCTGCTGCTTTACCATTTTCTATTAACTGCTGACAGATAAACTCCAAATTTTCAACACCCATCAGAAATACCAGGGTGCCTATTCCCCGGGCTAATTCCTTCCATTTAATAGAGCTAATCTCCTTACCTGGTTTTTCATGTCCGGTAATAATAGCTAAACTGGAGGTGGCATCACGGTGGGTTACCGGAATACCTGCATAAGCCGGTACGGCAATAGCCGAGCTTACTCCCGGCACTACTTCATAATCATAACCCCGCTCCCTGATATACAGAGCTTCTTCTCCGCCCCTTCCAAATAAAAAAGGATCCCCACCTTTTAAGCGCACCACTATCTTACCCGTAGCTACTTTTTTAACCAGCAGGTCATTTATTTCATCCTGGGAAAGAGCATGCTTACCAGCCATCTTCCCTACGTAAATATATTCTGCCTCCGGATTACCCAGGGCTAATATACCATCGCCAACCAAGCGGTCATAAATAATAACCTCGGCTTTTTCCAGTATTTTCTTGCCTTTTAAAGTAAGGAGCCCGGGGTCCCCCGGTCCAGCTCCTACCAAATATATATTAGCTTTTTTATCCATTATTCTATTCTCCTGCTTGCCTGATTTCAGCCAAAACGCTGGCAGCACCCTTTTGCAATAAATCACGAGCCAGTTGCCGACCGATTAGATCAGCCTCCTGGCATTTCCCCTGTATACTTTCCCGGAATACCCGGCGCCCATCTAAAGATGCTACCAGTCCTTCTACCGTAATGTTTTCACCGCTTACTTCAGCGTAACAACCTATGGGGACCTGGCATCCGCCTTCCAGGACTTTTAAAAATGAGCGCTCCGTCCGAGTCGCCCAATTAGTAGGTTCATGGTTAATACTCCTGGCTAATTCCAGATTAGAAGTATCACCCTGCCTAACTTCTATTGCTATTGCTCCCTGCCCTACCGCTGGCAACATTATATTATGAGGCAGAATATCACTAATCTTTTCTTCCAATCCCAATCTTTTTACTCCCGCATAGGCTAGAACTATGCCATCTAATTCCTGTTCGTGCATTTTTCTAATCCGGGTTTCTATATTACCCCGGATATCAACCAGAACTATATCAGGACGCAGAGCCCGAATCTGTGATATACGCCGCAGGCTGGAAGTGCCAATAATAGCACCCTCCGGTAAATCAGAAAACTTATAACCCTGGCGTGAAATTAAAACATCACCAGGATTTTCTCTTTTCAGTACCGCACCTATGCAAAGTCCGGGTGCCATTTGCGAAGGTAAATCCTTCATGCTGTGTATAGCCATATCAATAGAACCATCAAGCAGCTCTTTCTCTATCTCCTTGGTAAAAAGCCCCTTATCTCCTATACGGGAAAGGGCTACATCCAAGATTTTATCCCCTTTAGTTTTTATCACCTTTACCTCTACATCTAAATCAGGAACTACCCTGGTCAATTGGGAAGCAACATAATTTGCCTGCCACAGGGCCAGCTTGCTACCCCTGCTTCCCAATATTATACTTTTCATACTTTTCTTGCTCCTTTACAGGAATTTGCAGACCGAAAAGCTTATTGACTACTTCTGCATACAGGTGCCCCTGGTTACTATTTGCCATTTCTTTAAGATTTACAATAGGGAAGTGAATAATTTGGTTAATAATGGAATTGGCCATGGAACTTATGACTTTTTCCTCGTGGGGGGAAACTTTCCCCAATCGGTTAAAAGCCCGCTTTAGTTCACTCTGCTTTATTTCTTCTCCTAATGATTTTAGTGCAGTAATTACCGGAACTACATAAAGACTGGCCAACCAGTCATTAAAAATATCGATTTCCGTAGTAATAATTTGCCGTGCTTGCCTTATCGATTTCTGTTTTTCCAGGTGATTGGCATCTACTACACCTTGTAAATCATCTATATCATATATATAAACACCGTCAATCTCCTTTAAAGAGGGATTAATATCCCTGGGAACGGCTATATCAATCATAATAATTTTCCTACCCTGCCTGGATTCAAGTACCTCTTTACAGTTTTCTGGACGAATAACATAGTGACTGGCAGCAGTACAGCTAATAATAATATCCGCCTGATTCATTTCGGTAGCCAACAGGTCAAAACGAACAGCCCGTCCATTAAAATTCCGCGCCATAACTTCGGCTTTATCATAAGAACGATTAGAGACTATAACTGAATGTACGCCACTCTCCATCAAACAACGAGTAGCAAGTTCACTCATTTCACCTGCTCCTACCACCATTACCGTTTTCCCTTGCAGAGAGCCCAAATTGCGCCGGGCCAGTTCAACTGCTGCATAAGGTACTGACAGGGGTTGTTTATTAATCTGAGTTTCTGTACGTAC
Source organism: Gelria sp. (assembly GCA_012839665.1). Lineage (GTDB taxonomy): Bacteria > Bacillota > Syntrophomonadia > Syntrophomonadales > Syntrophomonadaceae > UBA4844. Next base: position 925 of record DUMX01000310.1, on the reverse strand, counting down.
TTTTTTACCCACGTAAATTGCTTTTTGGAAAAGGGTATTAAGCACCCCGTCAGAAGCACCTGCCTGTACTGCTTCCTGATAAGCATCTTTTACCTGGCCTAGTATTTGCGATTCACCCACAATCATGGAATCTAGTCCCGCCGCTACTCGAAACAAATGAGAAATAGCATCATAACAACTAGGCTGGTAAAGATATTGTTCCAATTGCTGGTTGTCCATACCACTATATGCGGACATAAAGTTTCTCAGCACCTGGGTACCCCGCTCAATATCACGAGTGGTGGCATATATTTCAGTACGATTACAGGTGGTTAATATAACCGCTCCTTCAAGGTCAGTATTATCTTTAAAAAATTCATAAGCATTGTTAAGATTAGCTCCACAGAAAGCAAACCTCTCCCTGATATCAATCGGAGCTGTCCTGTGGTTTAGTCCTGCCAGGAGGACGTACATTGTTCCATCCGCTCCTTTGCCCTCTCTCTTTCTCCCGCCTTGAGCAAATCCAGAATATCCGAATCTACCAGAGCCTCAAAAATCCTTTTTCTTTTTTCGATGTCGTTAACCGCTTGTTTAATAGGCTCCCGCTGCTCCCCCAAAAAATCGACAAACTCCCCATATTCCTCACCTATAAACCCTTCCAATTGCTCCCGCAATTTCCTGGCAAACATAGGGCTCTTGCCCTCAGTGGATATTGCCACTACCAGGGAATTTCTCCGTACTACCGCAGGAACATAGAAATCGCAATTAGGGGGATCGTCAACTGCATTTACCAGTATACCTCGTTCTCTACACCAGTTAACTACCAGCCGGTTGGCATCCATATTATTGGTAGCAACAAAGACCATACAAACATTGTCCAAATCACTTACTTCTATTTCTCTAGCCTGCCAGCCTTGTCTGTTACAACCACTCCATAATCTAGAGG
>DUMX01000309.1 GCA_012839665.1 Gelria sp. | reverse complement strand
TAGCAATGAAAAGGCTTCCTACTATTATCCTTCTGGTAAGTATGACCCTATGAACCCAGGAGCGGAAACTAATCGCGCTCTGCAGGAAACTTATCCCCCCGGTTCGGCCTTTAAGCCTATCACTGGCATGGCTGCTTTAGAGAAGGGGGCGATAGAACCCTTAAGTTTTGTTAATTGTGGTGGCCGCTATTGGATAAAACCTAACATAAAATGTACCGGAGTTCATGGTAATGTTAACTACTATTCAGGTATGGCCCGTTCCTGTAACACTTATTTTCAGGAGTTGGGTCGCCGGGCAGGGAAGGATAACATTATTCATGTAGCCCAGGAATTTGGGTTGGGAAATAAAACTGGGATTGACCTGCCCGATGAAAGCCAGGGATTGTTACCAACACCCCAGTGGAAAAAAGAGGTTAATGAAAAAATATTAAACAACCGATATGCTACTGCAATTGAACGTTTGAACGAAAAATATAATGCTTTAAAGCAAGAGGCTCAGGGTAATCAAGATGAGTTAGAAAAACTAAAACGGCAAAAACTACAGGAGAAAAACCAGATAGATGCCCAACATGATATTGACTATCGTTGGGATACCAACTGGCAGGATTATGACACCTTTAATATGTCTATTGGTCAGGGGTACAACAATTATACTGTTATGCAGCTAGCTAACTATGCAGCTACTATAGCTAACGGTGGCTATTTAATGCGTCCTTATGTGATGAAAAAAGTAGTTTCTGATGAAGGTAAAACCTTGAAAACCGTAAAACCGGAGGTAATTAGCGAGGTTGATATATCACCTGCAACTATTGCCAAGACTAAGAGGGCTATGTTAGCAGTTACCCAACCCGGAGGTACCGCTTCTTTTCTTTTTGCACACTTTCCACCTGAGTTTCAGGTTGCTGCCAAAACCGGAACAGCTGAAACCGGCAGGCAGGGAGATAACCCTAGAAAAGAATTTCATGGGGTATTCATTGCCTTTGCACCTTTTGATAATCCCGAAATTGCTTTTGCCTCTGTAATTGAATACGGTTATCATGGCGGTAGCTCGGCAGGTTATATTGCCCGCGATGTATTTGAACATTATTTTGGCATTAAGGACCACCTGGCGGATGAAAAAGCCCAATTAGAAGAAGCGGCATCAAATGAGCAGAGTGATGACCGAACCGTTGAAACTGACTCCAGACCACGTCCGCGCTAAATATTTTGTCGAATTCAAATGCGAAACTTGATAGAATTTTGTGGTGGCAAAACGACCTAAAAAGAGGGGATTAGCCGAAAGGTCCCCTCTTTTTATTTTTTTCTTTGCAGGAAAATAATTACATTAATAGAAAACAAAGTATAAGCTTTTTGGTAGCGGGCAGATTGGAGGGTATATAGTGTCAGCAGCTCTTAGAAGTGTTAATGGGGAAATTCGGGTTGATATAAGTTCACTTAACACTTTTTCTGAAATTAAAAGCCATCTGGAAAGACAATTGCAGAGAATTGACAACTACGCGTTGGGAACTATGGTCACCCTGGATATGGGAGATAAACACCTTGGTAGTAAACAAATCAGAGAAATTGAGGATATACTGCTGGACCATGGGCTGCACCTGCGGGAACTCAGGTCAAATGGCCGACCCAGGGAAGAGGAGGGAGAAGACTATCCTTTTGGTGATATGCCCGAGTATACCGATACCACCCTTATTTGTAGGCACCTTAGGTCCGGGCAAAAGGTTTTTTGCGAAGGGAATCTGGTAATTTTGGGTGACATTAACCCGGGAGCGGAGGTGGTAGCTGGAGGTAATATTATGGTTATGGGTTCGTTAAGAGGTCTAGCCCATGCCGGGGCATTTGGTGATGAGACCGCTATAATCAGTGCTTATCGCTTAAGCCCAACTCAGTTGAGGATTGCCAACCACATTACCCGCCCGCCAGATGGGGAGGTAATCGTAGTTTCAACTCCTGAACTGGCTCGTATTAGAGCCGGTAAAGTAGTGATTGAAAAGTTAAAAATATGATTGGAGGATTAGGGATGAAAAGTAGAGTTATCGTCATTACTTCTGGAAAAGGTGGAGTGGGCAAGACTACAACCACAGCCAACTTGGGTACCGCTCTGGCAATGATGGATAAAAGGGTGGTTATGATTGATACCGATATTGGCCTAAGAAACCTTGACGTGGTAATGGGACTGGAAAACCGAATTGTTTTCGATATAGTTGATGTAGTAAACGG
>DUMX01000308.1 GCA_012839665.1 Gelria sp. | reverse complement strand
TTTATTATATTTTTAAAGGATAGCGAAGGCTAAAGCCTCCGCTACGAATCGCGAGATAAAGACGAAATAACTAGACAACTACCTAACTACCGGTAGCGGAGGCTTCAGCCTCCGGTGGGAAACGAAGTTTCCCCTATTCGTAATATCAATACAGCTATTTTCATGGGTGGTTGTGTCCTCCGGGCCTGGGGGTGTTTTGGGAGTAAGAGGTAAGGAGTGGGGATACTAGTTACATTCAAATAAAGGGTTTCGCAGTAAACCAGAGGAAGACTTGTATTAACAAGTCTTTCTTTTTACACTAATTAGGGGAGGTAAAGATTAGTCTTGGCTCGCTATACACCAATGATTGAACAATACCTGGAAATAAAAGAGCAGCACCAGGATGCCATCCTGTTCTTTCGTTTAGGAGATTTTTATGAAATGTTTTTCGAGGATGCGCAGATAGCCTCCCGGGAACTGGATATAGTGTTAACTGCCAGGGAGGGTGGGGGCGCTAAAGTACCTATGTGTGGTATACCTTACCATGCCATGAATAATTATGTTTCTCGCCTGATAAATCGAGGGTATAAAATAGCTATCTGTGAGCAGGTAGAAGACCCCCAGGAAGCCAAAGGAATTGTTAAGCGAGAAGTGGTACGTATTATTACCCCGGGTACGGTAATAGAAGACAATATCCTGGAGGAGAATAAAAACAATTACCTGGTCGCCATCGTAGAAGAGCAAAATTTGACCGGGTTTGCCTATACTGATATATCTACCGGAGAATTTAAGGTTTGCGAAATAGCCCATCCGGCTATAAGTCAGCAGGTAACAAATGAACTGCTACGACTGGCCCCAGCCGAGTGTTTAATGGCAGAATATGACAGCTTCATACGGGAATGGTTGGCTAAACCTGATGGCAGTATGGTAATCAGTTCCATTAATGAGAGGGCACTGAACCTTAATAATGCCCTGGAAATATTAATGGACCACTTTGAAGTAGCTTCTTTGGAGGGCTTTGGTTTAAAAGGATATACAGTCGGAGTCCAGGCTGCCGCAGCCATTATAACTTTTCTTCAAGACACTCAAAAAGGTGTTTTAAAACATCTGCAGAGCCTTTCCGTTTACAATAACGATGAATTTCTAGAATTAGACCATACTACCCGCCGCAACTTGGAATTAAGCTCTAGTTTGCGAGAAAGTCGGCGGGAAGGTTCTTTAGTAGGTATTCTGGACCAATGTTGCACGGCTATGGGTAAAAGGAATCTGAAAAAATGGATAGAACAACCTCTGAAAAACATTACAGAAATTAATACTCGCTTAGATGCAGTTCAGGAATTAAAAGAAAATCTAGCTTTACAAAGTGAAATCAGGGAAATATTGGATGGGGTCTATGATTTAGAAAGATTAGCTGCAAAAATAGGGGGCGAAATAGCCAATCCTCGTGATTTACTGGCCCTGAAACACTCTATCGCTGCTTTAGCCCAAAGCAAAGAGGTGCTGCAGCAGGCAAGTTCAGAACTATTATTGTATCTGGGCCAAATGGACGGTTTGCAGGATGTTTATAAAATAATAGAAGAATCCATAGATGAAGCGGCTCCACCTGGAATTAGGGAAGGAAATATTATTAAGGATGGCTTTCACCCGGAAATAGACGAATTAAAGCAATTATCTCGGGATGGTTCCAGTTGGTTGATAAGCTTTGAAGGCCGGGAAAAGGAACGGACTGGAATAAAGTATCTAAAGGTGGGATATAACAAGGTATTTGGTTATTACATAGAAATTAGCAAATCTAATTTGCATTTGGTCCCTCCGGAGTATGTTCGTAAGCAAACCCTGGTTAATACTGAACGTTTTATTACTGATGAATTGAAGCAGTATGAGGAAAAAATACTGGGGGCTCGGGAAAAACTATATACTCTGGAGCAGCAGGTTTTTATCGATATACGTGAAAACCTTTGTCAACACCTGGAACGTATACAGGATAGTGCCGGCAAAATCGCCACGCTGGATGTAATTGCCTCTCTGGCGGAAGTGGCTTACCTGAATGATTACCAACGCCCGCAGGTGGATAACAGTGGGGTAATAGAAATCAAGGGGGGGCGCCATCCGGTAGTGGAAAAGAGTCTGCAGAATAGTCGTTTTGTACCTAATGACCTCAAAATTAACCGCAGTGATAATTGTTTTGCTATTATAACCGGGCCTAATATGGGTGGAAAAAGCACCTATATGCGGCAGGCGGCCTTGCTCGTGATTATGGCTCAGATGGGTTCCTTCGTACCTGCGGATAAAGCCCGTATAGGTATAGCAGATAAAATATTTACTCGGGTAGGAGCGACTGATGATTTAGCCGCCGGACAAAGTACTTTTATGGTGGAAATGGTAGAGGTAGCTAATATACTAAATAATGCCAGTCCGGACAGTCTGATAATACTGGACGAAATTGGCCGCGGAACTAGTACTTATGATGGTCTTAGTATTGCTCGGGCAGTAAGTGAATATATCCATGATGAGATAGGAGCGCGTACTTTATTTGCTACTCATTATCATGAGCTAACCACGCTTAGCGATAGACTTCCCGGTATATTTAACCTTTCCGTTTCGGTTATGGAAAGTGGTGATAATGTAGTTTTCCTAAAAAAAGTACTTCCGGGTAAAGCTGATCGCAGTTATGGGGTACATGTAGCAGCATTGGCAGGAGTACCGGATATTGTGGTTAAAAGGGCTGAAGAAATATTAAATGATTTAGAACAAACATCGGCAGAAGTAGTGGTAGATCCAACCGAGTCTCTAGTTCAACCTCCTTTATTTCCGGAGAAAAACCCCTGGTTAGAAGAACTGGAACAAATAGATTTGGATAGTTTAAGTCCTCGGGAGGCTCTTAATCTGCTTTACCGTTGGAAAGAAAGCAAATAAATGAAAAATCTACCTATGGTAGAATATAAGATGGAGGTGAGGAATTCGTGTTGATTGGAATTGATGTAGGTGGTACCTATACCGATGGTGTAGTTTTTCACCAGGGTAAGATTATTGACACCACTAAAGTCCCTACTGATGATAATGATATTAAGTCAACTGTTTTACAGGTGTTGGATAAACTATTGTTGCAACAAGACAAATCTGATATTACCCGCATAGTCCTTAGTACTACGGTGGTAACCAACCTGCTGGCTACTGGAAGAGTGGAGAGAACGGCACTACTATTAATTCCGGGTTATGGTCTTCCGGCTGATGCTTATGATATTAGTAATGACACTTTTTTCCTCAAAGGAAGTATTGATTTTAGAGGACGGGAAATAGACCCGCTAGATATGAATGAACTGGCCGAAGTTTGTGATATGGTTACGGCTGCGGGAATCGAACGGGTAGCTGTTGTTTCTAAGTTTAGTAATCGTAATGATAGTTTGGAAAAGCAGGTTTGTGATTTTATAAACAAGAACTATCCGCAGTTAACTGTAACTATGGGAGCCAAGATTTCGGGTAAG
>DUMX01000307.1 GCA_012839665.1 Gelria sp. | reverse complement strand
CTTGGTATTGATGTTAATACTTATGATGCTGAAACCCGGCGCCTGATGAAAGAGATTAAAGAATTGGAAAACCAGGGATTTCAGTTTGAAGGTGCTGATGCCTCTTTGGAACTCTTCTTGCGCAAGGCTTTTGGCCAATATGAGGATTTTTTTCAATTAAAGAATTTGAAAATTATTTTAGAGAAAAGCGAAGGGGAAGAAGAATTTACAGCTGAAGCCATGATAAAGGTACAAGTAGGCGAGAATACGGTCCATACTGCTGCCGAAGGTGAGGGACCGGTTAATGCTTTGGATAACTCATTGCGTAAAGCCCTGAACGAAGTTTATCCGGAAATAACAGAAATGCACCTGCGTGATTATAAAGTCAGGGTATTAGATGGTAAAAGCGGTACGGCTGCCAAGGTCAGGGTTTTAATAGACTCAGCTGACCAGAGCGATAAGTGGAGCACTGTAGGGGTATCGGAAAATATTATTGAAGCCTCCTGGCAGGCTATAGTTGACAGTATAAACTTCATGCTGTTTAAAAAACACCTGGAAAGATAAATATTAAATGTATGTGGTGGCGTATGCTTGCTACATATTCGTTACTATAGCAGGGAAATTGGCTTTTACAGGGAATACTGTATATAGTAATAGTATAAATAAGGTACGGGTATAGCAAGTTTATTTTTTATCTGGCAACAGGGGGGCGCATAATTTATGAAAGCAATGATAATGGCAGCTGGTGTGGGGTCCAGGCTCATGCCGTTGACTACCAGGATTCCCAAACCCATGATACCAATGGCTAATATTCCCTTGATGGAAAGCATAGTTACCCTGCTCGGTAGTCATGGTTATGATGATTTAATCTGTAATCTCCATTACCATGCCGAAAGTATCAGCTCTTATTTTGGGGATGGCGGTGAATTTGACGTTTCCATGACTTATTCACAGGAAGAGGAGCTGATGGGGACCGCCGGTGGGGTAAAAAAATGTGAATGGTTTTTGGATAATACTTTTGTAGTTATAAGCGGGGATGCGCTTACGGATATAGATTTGGAACAATTGCTGGAAGCTCATCGTAAGCGAGGGGCTCTGGCTAGTATAGCCCTGAAAGAGGTTGATGAAGTTGAGCATTTCGGGGTAGTTATTACTGACGAAGAGGGAAAAATTAAAAAGTTCCAGGAGAAGCCCCGGCCTGAGGAAGCCTTGAGCCATAATGCTAACACTGGTATTTATATTTTTGAACCGGAGATTTTTAAATATATACCGGTGCGGCAGTTTTATGATTTTGGTAAACAGGTATTTCCTCATTTGGTCAAAATAGGAGCACCTTTTTATGGTATACCGATAAAGGACTACTGGTGTGATGTAGGTAATATTTCTACTTATTGTCAGGCTCATGGTGATATACTGCAACAGCGGGTTAAAACCAATATAGCTGGTGATATTATCAAAACTACTGAAGGTTCTCGGGTACTGCTGGGAGAAGGCGTAACTTGTGGAAACAACGTCAGGTTTGAAGGTAATGTGGTAATTGGTTCCGGATGTTATATCGGTAATAATGCTTACATAAGCAACTCGGTGGTCTGGGATAATACCGAAATAGGCGATAAAACCGTTATGAAAGATTCAGTAATAGGTTCTGGTTGTAACCTGGGTCAGGGAGTAAAACTTAATCCGGGAGCTGTAGTGGCAGAAGGCTGTACCCTCTCTGATCGGGTTGAGGTCCCTGTTGATGGCAAGGTTTTCTATACCGTGGGAAATGAATTGCATTTGGAACAAGGGTAGTCATAGGTGGTTAATATATAAAAGAGGGGTGTATACACCCCTCTTTTATTTTACTGATCCAATATTTCCTTGAAACTTTCTTCCATAGCAGCTATATTATTTCCATTTAGCTGTCCCAGTTGTTCCTGGTCTATTGGCATTAATTCTAATATGCGCATGCGGTTCTTTTCCTTTACCAATAGTGCCATTTCCAGAGCTATGGGCTTATTTTTCTGCCTTAATTCATAGGCTACCAGAGCCGTGTTTTCTTCCCGTTGGGTATATTTAGAAAGGATTCTAATGCTCATATCATCCGGAGTCTTATCCGGAGATTCCATTCGGGAGATGAATTCGGCCATATTTTCCTCAATAGCAGGGCGGTTTTCAATTAATTCTTGCGGGGACATTAGCATGTACTGGGGCATAAACTGAACCCCCCAGAATACGCTAAGATTTTGGGCTACAGTTTCATAATTACCTTCAAAATAAGCATTATAAAAACTCTTTACGGTTACTTCGGGGTTAGAATAGTCATGATATACGGCATAATAGAACATAGAAGCCAGAATAACGATAATAAGTATAAACAATGATTTTGGAACTCCATTTTTTATGGGTTTATCCAATATAAAATTACCTCCGTTTCTTTTACCATTACAAATAAAATTGTAACAGAAGAGAAGGGGGGAGACAATGAATTGAGAATTGAGAATTAATTTTCTTATTACATTATTTTTGGAGGAAAGAGTATGCTAAGGGTGATAGTAGTTGGGGGTGGACCGGCGGGGATGATGGCGGCGGCGGTTGCAGCTGAGAATGGTGCCCAGGTTACTTTGCTAGAGAAAAAGGAACAGGTGGGGAAAAAGCTCAAGCTAACCGGAAAAGGCCGCTGTAACCTTACTTCGGCTTTGGAAACGGAAGACTTTATTTCCGGCTATGCTGGTAATGGACGTTTT
>DUMX01000306.1 GCA_012839665.1 Gelria sp. | reverse complement strand
TTCCGCGGTTTCCGCGTCTATTATTCATTCGAATAAATATTTATTGCTTTTTGCAGTGGAATCAATTATTAATTCTTAATTCCTAAAAGTATATTTGCCTGCTATCTTAGACAGAATATTAAAAAAACCCAAAGGAGCAGGCATTAATGAAGATATATCATGTATGCGAATATTGTCAGTTGATTTACTCCACCTCTGAAGTCGAAGGTCCCGAAGGAGCCATACAACTAAACGGGACCTGCGAAGATTGCGCCCTGGAACTCGGTATGAACGAAACCTTTATCAACGTGGGACAACACTACTATAATTGAGTGAGGCGTGAGGCGTGAGGCGTGAGGCGTGAGGCTGCACGTAATGTTATCTGTGTCTATTTCCGTATTATCGGGGAGGAGTATCGAACGGTTGAAACTTGAAATCTTGCAAGGCGCCGCTAACTGCCTGCAAAATAAGGAAAATGTAATATTAACCGGGCTGGCCGGCAGTGCCCGGAGTTTTGTGCTGTCCGAATTTATGAAATTAATCCGGGGCAAAATGCTTTGCCTGGTGGAAAGCGAAGAAAAAGCTTATGACCTGGCTCGTGAGCTGCGGGGATTTATAAATCGAGATCGTATATTCATGTTCCTGGGCCGGGACTTCGTCTTTATGAAGGAAAACTACTCTACGGTGGAGACCGGGCGCATTCTTACCTTGCAGGAATGCCTCTTTCATCCTTCTCGTAGAGCCGTAATTATTGCTACCCCGGCCGCCTTTTTATTTAACCTCATAACACCGGAGCAAATGCAAGCGGCCACTATAGAACTACGCAGCGGTGAGGAACAAGAGCTGGAAGAGTTGTTAAAAAAACTGGTTAATAGTGGTTATAGCCGGGTTATTACCGTTAGCCGGCCCGGCGAATTTGCTGTGCGGGGAGGAATACTCGATGTTTTTCCCCCGGCAGAGAAAGAAGCACTACGCGCCGAGTTTTTCGGTGATTTTATTGACTCTATTCGTCGTTTTAATATAGACACCCAGCGCTCGGGTAAAAAAGAGAGCCTTTTAAGGATAACCCCGGCAGACGAACTATACGGAGACGAACTAAAAAGCACCCTGTTTAATTACTTACCTCCGGATACTGCCATTTTCCTGGACGAGGCTCGGGATTTTTATCGTGCCTACGAAAAAAACTTGAGGCGTCACCGCGAATTTATTCGTGAAGCCGAACAAGAGGATAGGATAATAAGAAAACCGGTAGTTCTGAAAATAGAAAAGCTGCGGGAAGCTATAAAATCAAGGCCGATAATATACCATTCCTTTTTTCCCGGCAACATCCCCCAGGTACAAGTAGCCATGATGGAACATATCTCCCAACAAGAGATGGAGCCTTTCTATGCCAATCTGGATATCTTCTATAGTCGGATAAAAGAATGGCAGGAAAAAGGGTACAGTGTGCAGTTGGCTATAAAAAGCAAAATAGCCCGGGAACAACTACAAAAGGAACTGCTGGAGCAGCACATAAGCCAGGTAGAATTCCTGAACCAGGAGGTGGGAAAAGGCTTTGTCAGCCATAGCCTGGAGTTGGCATTATTTAGTGAGCGGGATATCTGGGGTAAATCAACCGGTCGTGGCAGCAGGCAGCGTAAAAAATCTGAAGAACGCATACTACTGGAAGATTTGAAACTGGGAGATTATGTAGTTCATGAAAATTACGGTATCGGTATTTTTCGGGGGGTAACCCAGGTGGAAAACGGCGGAGTTACCCGGGAATATATTCTCTTGCAGTATGCCGGAACTGACAAACTTTATCTGCCGGTAGAGAAGCTAGACCTGCTTTATAAATATACTACCTCCGAAGAGAAGCCTCCGCGCTTAAGTAAATTGGGCGGCAGCGAATGGGAGCGCACCCGCAAAAAAGTAACAGAATCTATTCGCGAGATGGCCGAAGACCTGCTGCGGCTATATGCTACTCGAGAAGCCAGTAAGGGCTATGCCTTTTCTCCCGATACCCCCTGGCAGCAGGAATTTGAAAGTTCTTTTCCCTATGAAGAAACCCCGGACCAGCTAAAATGCATCAAAGAAGTTAAGCGTGACCTGGAGAGCAAACAGCCCATGGACCGTCTAATTTGTGGGGATGTCGGCTATGGTAAGACCGAGGTAGCCATGCGGGCTGTTTTTAAGGCTATTATGGACGGTAAACAGGCAGCTATACTAGTTCCCACCACCGTGCTGGCAGAACAGCACTACCAGACCTTTACAGAGCGTTTTCAGGAGTACCCCTGTACCATAGATGTATTAAGCCGTTTTCGCAGCAGCAGCCAGCAAAAGCGCATAATAGCCGATGTGCAAAAAGGGGTGACTGATATAGTAATCGGCACTCACCGCTTACTATCGCGTGATGTGCAGTTTAAAGACCTGGGTTTATTAGTAATTGATGAGGAGCACCGTTTTGGCGTAGCCCAAAAAGAAAAAATCAAAGCCCTAAAACAAACCGTAGACGTAATCAGTCTCTCCGCTACCCCTATACCGCGCAGCCTGCATATGTCCCTGACTGGCCTGCGTGACCTCAGCCTGATAGAGACCCCACCCCCGGAGCGTTATCCTATTACCACCTATGTGCTGGAATATAATGATGAAATAATTTCCCGGGCTATAAGGAGCGAACTGGAGCGTGAAGGGCAGGTCTTTTTCGTCCACAATCGTATCGAAGATATACAGCAGGTATACGAGCATCTGCAGGAACTACTTCCCGAAGTAAAAATAGCGGTAGGTCATGGACGTATGAAAGAAACGGAATTATCCCGTACGATAATGGAATTTTTACATGGTAAATATCAGCTCCTACTGTGCACCACTATTATTGAATCAGGTCTGGATATGCCCAATGTAAACACCATAATAATAGACGAAGCAGACAAAATGGGGTTGGCCCAGCTTTACCAGTTGCGGGGACGAGTAGGGCGGTCTGACCGGATTGCTTATGCCTATCTGACCTATCGCCCCGATAGAATACTGACGGAAACTGCTGAAAAACGCCTCAATGCCATCAGAGAATTCAACGAACTGGGCTCCGGTATGAAAATAGCCCTGCGCGATTTAGAAATTCGGGGTGCAGGTAATATTCTGGGTACCGAGCAGCATGGTTACATTCATGCTGTAGGCTTTGATATGTATTGCCGTCTGTTGGAACAGGAGGCCGCCCGGCTGAAAGGATATAGCCCCCGGGAGGAAGTTACTACCCAGATGGATATAGATGTTGACTATTATATACCCGAAGCCTATATACCCGATTCTGGGGCTAAAATGCGGCTGTATCGGCGTCTGTTGCTGGCTACCGAACAGCAGGAAATCGAAGATATTCGTAGTGAGTTAAATGACCGTTTCGGCCATCCCCCGCAGCCGGTGGAAAACTTCTTACAAATAGCATCACTACGGATTTTAGCCCGCAGTAAGGATATTAAATCATTACGCCGTAAAGGTCGGCAATTGGAGATAAAAACCGTGGGCAAGCTACCCCAACATTTAACCCAGATGAGCCGTCAGTTAAAAATCCGCCGCCTTAATGATTACACCCTGCTCCTTAACCTGGACCGGGCTTCCTCCCTGCAGAACCTGGGTGAAATCCTGCAAATGATTTAATCTTTCGATACCATTATCCCTTTGAAGATACCGGTCGGGATTGAATTTGGGGTGACTGTAAACTTTGGCCTCGTATCTTGATAGCCAGCAATATAATAGTAGGATAGAGTAGGTTGATGCTAAGTTTTATAATGGGAGTAGTTATTCCTTCCAGAGTATAAAATTCCATATCGGAATTGTACATATATAATGACATTACGACCAGAAAGAACCCAATTGGTAAAATGATGGATTTAAAGTTGGGCAGCTTAAAAAATTCTTTTACTGCCAGGACCCCGGCCGTATAATTAATCAGCAGGACCATAAACCCGCTTACGAACCAGAGTATAAAAAAGAACAGCTCCACCCGTTGGAAATCAGCAAAAGCTACAAATCGTAGCGATGCATACAGGGGAAAACGAGTCAGCAAAACATACTCCGGTCCCAAAATAGACAGCACCAGTATATTCCGAATGGTAAATATAATAACACCTGCAAAAAACCAGATATAAAGCAGGCGGTTTCTCTCTCCGGTGTCAGACCTGAAGGGTAGGAACAGAGCCAGTATGGTAATTACAGAATAAGGCCAACCCGCTCCATCAAGGGTCCCCCCCACCAGCATACGCCAATTAGTTACGATTGGTTGTAAGCGGCTGAAATCGGCTACAGTGCTTATAACCAAAAGGCTGCCAACAATAAATAGTAGGGTTAAAGGAGCCAACAAATCAGCCAAACGGCCTACCGCATTAACCCCTCTATAAATACAGTAAGCTGTGCTTATAATAATTAGCGAACGAAGTATGTTACAGGTTAGAAAAGGAAATATAGTTCTTATCAGGATACAAGTATCAAACAGGTAAATTATAATACTGTAAAAAATCATAGTAATAAAAATCAGGTTAAGAGTTTTACCCGCTAATTTACCCAGGCAGATTTCACTTATTTTGATAATACTTTGACCCGGAAAAGCCTTCTGTATAGAGATAATAGCAAATAAGAGATACAGGCCTATCACTGCTGCCAGCAGGCTACTTATCCAGGCATCCCGCCCCGAACCGCTGATAGGAGCCAGTATAAGAGCGTTACCCATCAGAGACATAAATAACATAAAGGCCAACTGCCTCTCCGATAAACTTGACTCTGCCATATACGTCATCTCCTTTAAACCCGACTAAGCCACCGATGAAAACCTCAAAGTCCATAGCGGAGGCTTCACCCTAGACGGGTACACGGCAGCCTTCGCTTTCATTAAAAATTATAAAAAAATCCGCGTTAATCCTTAATGTTCCGCGATTTCCGCGTCAAAAAAATTTAAAAAATTTCAGTGTCTAATCCCCCCTAATGGCTTAGATTAAAAAAGTCCATAATTTGCTCAGCCAGTGGGAGCAGCATATAAATAAAAGATTTAGGGTCAGGTAACAGATATAAACGCAGCACATAATCCAGGCCATAGAGCACTGCCAGAAGCGAAAAAGAAGATACCACCAATATTTCCTTCCATTCCCTTCTTTTAATAACTCCCGGGCCCTCTACTATGCATATCAACAACAAAAAAACTATGATTAATTCAACCATTAAAGTATCCTCCGCAAAAGCTGCCAGTAGATGTACCCCGGATTACCTATTTAAACTCAAATGAACGGGTACCCATGTAGGTCCGGTCTACCCGGCAATTTACCCGGATATTGGCTTTAGTTTCGGGATACAGTTCTTGCCAGTGGTCTTGTAGCTCCTCCCATTCTGCAGGATAATGACGATATAAGGTCCGTCCCCAGCCCAGAACATCACTAGTTAGTTCCTGGGATTTAGTGATACAGGCTTGGACCTCTTGCTTAATCTGGCGCGCAGCAGCAATCTCCAGACTTTCCTTTTGTTCAATTCCTACTAGTTTAGCAGTACCAGTCTGCTCAAAAAAATTAACCTCTGCTTGAATTTCTATATCCATTACCAGGAGACCATCTTGTAGACGGGGTGTCTGTTTAGTTTTAAAATTAATCACTTCGAATACTACTCTTCCCTTTCCCTCTGGCATTTCCACTCCCAGTAACCCTCCCATATTCTTACCCGGGTTAAGCCAACGATAACCCCGACTCTCTTTTTCATTTAAATAACCCACCAGGCGGCGGTCTTTAAAAACCGCAGTTCCTTGCAGTTTCAGGTCTTGTTCTCCGTCGATTGAAGCCACAGTTAAGACAGGTAATACCGGGTCTACTCCCGGAGTAGCCAGTTTAAAAAAAAATTCGGCAATAGAAACGGGTACATAAATACCTAAAGAAGATTCCTGAAAACGCAACAACTGCTCCATACAGCGTAAAGAACAGCCGGTTAAGGGGTCATTTACCGAAAAAAGCTCTTCCAAGGGCAGATTAGAAGCTACAAGCATGTCCGAATCCATACGTACATTACGGTTACGCATAAAAAAATCGGCAATAAGAGCCAGGTCATGGCGGGCCAGATTTTCCCCGATAACCAGGCTGCTGGCGTGAGGCCATAAGGGGATACGGGGCAAGCGCAGGGTGATATTGCGGGCGGCTTCAGTCATAGTCTGGCCATTAGAAACAAGCACCGTGTTTTTCGGCTTAACCGACTCTTCTTCCCCAGTAGTAGCTGTTTCTAGCTGTACGGCAAAATGCATTTGGTCGTCCTCCAGCAAATCAACTCCCAGGCCAGCTACTATAGCAGTCCTATCTATTTCCACCAAATTCCAGCAGCCACAGCAACTCATGACCATAGTAATCAGGAGAATAACTGCAGTTACACGTTTAGCCACAGCCACACCCTGCCATAATCATAATTGGGGCCAGGGGCAAACTACTTAATTTGTTTAAAATCATGGTAAAAGGATTGTAAATTGCCCACCCATAATACTGAGCCAATCCCAGATAAACTCCGAGTAAATAAAAACTCATAAAAACAACCAAACCTCGATACTGCCGCTGCTTTATCAGAGCCGGCACCTCCAGAGCCACAATCACAACAAATATCAATATCAAAATCGCCAGCATATCCCAGTACCTCCTCGTATCTAATCAGCACTTTCTGTATGCGGGGAGCACATAACCTGTAGGGGCGGACCCATGTGTCCGCCCCTACAAAAACCACATAAATCCGATCCTTCCGTCCCCTTAATAGCGACCTGGCAACCACCGATGAAAATGGTTGCACCGGTATTACGACAACATGACGGAACGGCACAGGGGCCGTTCCCTACACTTCCCACCGGAGGCTGCCGTGTACCCGTCTAGGCTAAAGCCTTCGCTATCCTTTAAAAATATAATAAAATTCAGTGCAATTCACAGTTTTTCAGTGTTTAATTCCGTTCTATTTTCT
>DUMX01000305.1 GCA_012839665.1 Gelria sp. | reverse complement strand
TTGACTTTTGCGGTAGTTTATAGAAGGAAGAAATGGCTTAAACGGGCGCTGCCAGAAGGTGCGCATGGAAATGGATGCGGATAACGTGGTTAGGCCGCGGGCAGACACATGAGTCTGCCCCTACAATTCTGACGTCTGACATCCGTTAACGTCTGCCCGGTCAGAAGTGCCTACCCGCGGGCGAACACATGGGTTCGCCCCTACAACCCCTCACGTTTATTCCTTACCCCTTCACGCTTACCTCATAATATTATACTGGCGCATTTTTCGATAGAGGGTGTTACGTGATATACCCATTCTACGGGCTACTTCGCTAACGTTTCCTCCACAAGCGGTCAGCAGGGCTATTATTTCTTCGGTTTCCTGCTGCGCCTGCATTTCTTTTAGGCGTTTGCGTTCTTCTTCCAGGGTCGGTACCTCAATGCTTTGCTCCTCTGGTTCGGTATAAGCCGGTTGGGGCATCAATTCCGGGGGCAGGTGGTCCATAGTCAGTTTATTACCCGCAGAAATGTTTAGCATGCGCTCGACTACGTTCTGTAGTTCTCGTACATTACCCGGCCAACTGTAATTTTGCAGGTAATGAAGTACCTGCGGTTCGACAACCGGAGTAGATATACTCATACGTTTGCTGTATGACTCCAGAAAATGGTTGAGCAGGAGGAGAATATCTTCTTTACGATTCTTCAGGGGTGGTAATGTTATTGATATAACGTTTAAGCGGTAATAGAGGTCATGCCGGAAATGGCCCTTTTTCACCAGTTCCAGCAGGTTTTTATTGGTGGCGCAGATGATGCGGACATCTACCGGTATTACTCGGTTACCGCCTACGCGCATTATCTTACGTTCCTGTAGTACCCTTAACAAGGCTACCTGTTTGACCAGGGGCAAATCGGCAATTTCATCTAAAAATAGTGTACCTCCAGAGGCCATCTCAAATTTTCCGGGCCGTCCGCCTTTTTTGGCTCCGGTGAAGGCGCCTTCGACATAACCGAATAATTCGCTGTCCAGCAGCTCTCTGGGTATGGCACCACAGTTGATGGCAACAAAGGGGTGGTTAGCACGGGAACTGCGGTTATGAATAGCCTGGGCAAATATTTCTTTGCCGGTACCGCTATCACCTTGTAATAATACATTGCTATCGGAAACGGCCGCCCGGGTGCCAATGCGTATGGCTTCCATTAATTCTTCGCTCTCTCCGATGATATCTTCGAATTGGAAAGTGGCCTGGGCACCGCTGAAACGATTAACCAGGCTGTGTACGTTTTTGATGGTATCTATAAATACGGAAGCGCCGGTAATGCGGCCTTGTTCGTCGCGTAACACTTCACCGCTGGCCAAACAGGACAGGTTGGTTCCATTACGGATGGTCAGTTCAACGTCCTTAAATCCTTTTCCGCTTACTAACATATCGCGTATTACCAGGGTGTTTTCCACCAGGTTTTCTATGGCTTTGCCGGACAAATTTAAACGCCGGTCCAGAATACGTTCTAAAGCCGGGTTGGCATGGATTATTTCCCCAAAGCTATCTAGTATAATAACGCCATCACTTACACTGTTGATTATGCTGTACATGCGGTTATTAAGCATCGTCAGTTCGCGGTTTTGACGGTGAATGTGCATTTGGTGTTCAATAGCTTCGGTCGCTGCCACCACCATACCCAGGGTATGCAAATGGGTCTTTTCCACCGGACCGGACATTTCCAGTATGCCAATCATTTCTCTGTTTTCATTAAAAATGGGGCTGCCTGAGCACGTCCATTTATGGTGTTTGCGACAAAAATGTTCAAACCCGGTAACCTGGAAGGGTCTTCTCATCACCAGGGAAGTACCTACTCCGTTATTGCCGATTTCTTCTTCGGTCCATAGTGCTCCGGTCTGAAAATTAAGCTCATCGGTATCGCCCTTTACATCCCGGTCTCCTATTGTTTCCATAATGTATCCATGTTCATCACAAAGTAAGACTATGAAGCCGGAACCGGCCACAAATTTGTACAGGTTGTTCATAAAGGGCCGGGCCAGGTCGATAAGTTCCTGATGGTCTTCCAGCACTTCCCGTAGTTTGACTTCCTCGAGAACAAATTCACTGCGTCCGGCGTAGGGGTCTACACCAGCGGCAGTACATCTTTCCCAGGCATCAGTTATTTCGGGATTGATGTTTTTAGTTGTTTCGCCAGTTTCGATAAATTTTTTCCAGGCTAAATGTAAATCTGATCCTGGTATAGTCAGGGACACAATGTCCACCACCTTAATGAATTAAAAATTATCGTTTTATATTAATCCTTCCCGGCTAAGCTTATCGTTAAATTTTCTTAAGGCCGGGTTTTGAATGGGGGCAGGCTTGAATAGTTCAGTGCTGTCAGGCAGCAGTAATTCTGTTGATACTTGCTTCATATCAATGACCTGCTTTGCAGTTTCGATACTATCTTTAACTGCCTGGGATTTGTAATCATTCAGGTTTACCTGCATGGCTCTTGCCAGGCCGTATATAATCTCTTCGTTATTCTTTCCACCTATGGGGTTGAGTACACTGCTTACCCGCTTTACTTTCCGGTCTGCCGCTATATAAGTGCCGTCTACTTCCACCGGGGTTGAGCCCGGGAAAATAACATCGGCCAGTTCAGCAGTTGCAGTCATAAACGGGGTTACTACTACCAGCAGTTCCGCCAGTTTTAGTTCCTCTGCAGTCAGGCTGCCAGCCCCTACCGGGTCTTCTCCGAAAATGAACATACCTTTGAGATTACCTTGGTGCAGAGCCTCCTTCTGTTTGCAGCCGCAAGCAGTAATGCCCAAATTCCACAATCCTAAATGATTGGCTCCCGGAGTTACTACAATAATGCCGTTACGGGGAGAGCCGATTTTGCCGGTGATTAAGGCCAGGTTAGTTAGTAACTGGGTTCCAGCCTGAGTTACCTCATGACCATCAACTATTATTATAGCTTTTTTAGCCCCGGCAAACGCTTGGGCAATATTTAACGACTCTGCTCCGGGATTAGTTGATTTTAGTTCAGTCTTTAAATTATCGTAACCATATATCTTATCTGCGTTATTAACTGTTAATCCTTCGGTAATAGCTGCTGCTAATATTTCTTTTAAAATGTCAGTATTATTTTCCAGATTGATGATTACTTCTGCCAGGTTATCAAACAGGGTATCTTCAGGGCTTATGGCCATAAGTTTTGCTCCGGCCTGTACGGCCTGCCGTATTTTAACTGCAGCTATTGGACTTCGGTTAAACGATCCTACGGCCAGGATTAAGTTAGTGCTGTTCAGTTCTTCAAAACTTGATACCGGGATTTTTCCTCCCATTACTTCAGCTAATCCCCTTGCGGAATAGCGGGTAAAACTACTCAGGTTCCCGGTTTTAAGCGCTAGTTTGGCAAATCCTGCTGCAGCTGCCGCCTCTTCTAAAGTGTAAGCGGGGGATATCATTACTGCCAGGGCGGAACTGGAATATCTGGCTGTTATACTCTGGGCAGTTTTGGTGGCCATCTTGTAGGCTTCTGCAAAGCTTACTTCTACCAGCTTACCGTTGCGACGTACCATAGGTTTATCAATCCGGCCTTTACTGAAAGCCTCAAAACCGAAACGGCCTTTACGGCAGAGGAGACCGTCTTTTTTAGGAACGTTTCTGACTATGAGACTGCCTTTGCTGTTTATTACCGGTTCACAGCCGGTGCTGCAGAAGGAACAGACGCTCTCGGTTTCTGTTAGTTCAAGCGGCAGGTTCTTGGTTATGGGGTAGTGTTCCATCAGTGCTCCAGTAGGACATACGCTTACACACTGCCCACAGCTTATACAGGGAGTCTGGTTAAGGGGCAGGTTAAATTCCGGAGCGACTACGCTTTCGAAACCACGGTGGACTAAACCTAATGCGGTTACTCCCATAACTTCGTCACAAATTCTTACACATAGTCCGCAAAGTATGCACTTTTCCGAGTTCCTTTCTATAAAAGGATGGCTTTCCTTAAGTTTTTCCTGGCGCTTATCGCCTTCAATGCGCTGCGGTTGGACCTCATAGTCACCGGCATATTTTATCAAACGACATTCAAAGTAGTCTTTGCAACCGCATTCCAGGCAGCGGTTGGCTTCAGCTACAACGTCTGCTTCGGGTATCTCAAGGTTTACTTCTCTGAAGTTATGGCGTCTTATTTCAGGGTCCAGATGTGGCATCTGCATACGGGCTATTTTTTCATAACCGGCAAAGTCTTCTTCCGTCAAGTTGTTTTGCTCGGCCAGATATTTTTCTTTTACCTTGATGGAGTCTCCATTAAGGTAGCGGATGATGGACTGGGCAGCTTTTCCACCCTGGGCAACGGCATCAATAGCTATTTGAGGGCCGGTTACCCCGTCTCCCCCGGCAAATACTTTGGGGATATTGGTAACCAGGGTGTCTTCATCTACGTCAATGCTTCCCCATTTGCTTAATCCCAGTTTTTCTAAACCCCGGGGGTCTACTTTCTGCCCGATAGCGCTTATTATGGTATCTACTTCAATAGTTTCTTCCTCTCCGGGGATAGGCACCGGTCTTCTTCGACCGGAAGAGTCGGGCTCGCCTAATTGCATTTTTTGCAAATGGATGGCTCCGGCTTTACCGCCTCGATCCAGTATTTCGATAGGTGCTACCAGGAACCTGAATTCTACGCCTTCTTCTTCAGCCTCAATTATTTCTATATCTTCAGCCGGCATTTCGGCTCTAGTTCTGCGGTAGAGAACCATTACTTTTTCAGCTCCCAGCCGGACAGCGGTACGGGCAGCATCCATAGCGGTGTTGCCGCCGCCGACTATGGCTACAGTGCCCCCTATTTCTACGGTGCCATGTAAGGCTACTTCTCTTAAGAAATCTATGCCTCCCATTACTCCAGGGAGGTCTTCGCCTTTAGCCCGCATATCTGAGCTTAACCAGGCTCCAATGCCTATGAAAACAGCATCGTTTTTCTGGATTAAGTGTTCCAGGCTAATGTCGGTACCGATGCGGGTATTGTATTGGAATTTTACTCCCATTTGCTCAATTAGTTTTATTTCTTTATCCAGTATGGCTTTAGGTAAACGGTATTCAGGTATGCCGTAGCGCAGCATGCCGCCGCCTGCAGGCATGGCGTCATATATTATTACTTCGTGCCCGGCTTGCGCCAGAAAGTAGGCGGCCGTCAGTCCGGCAGGACCAGCTCCGACTATACCTACTTTTTTGCCGGTAGGCGGTTTTATCTCTGGTACATAGGGATTATCACTTTCTAAATCCATATCTGCCACCCAATATTTTAAGGCGGCAATAGCTATGGGGTCTTCCACCAGCTGCCAGCGGCAGGCGGTTTCACAAGGGTGAGGACATACTCTTCCCAGACTGGCGGGAAGGGGTAATTTCTCTTTTATCAGTTTAACTGCTTCTCGGTATTCTCTATTGGCGATTAAGCCTACATAACCTTGGCAATCGGTATGGGCCGGGCAGGCATTGATACAGGACCCGCGGCAGTCACCGATATGGTCTGATAATAGCAGTTCTAAGGTCATCTTACGAGATGCTCGGATACGTTCGTTATTAGTGCTGATGACCATACCGGGAGTAATTTCAGTAGCACAGGCTCTTAATAGTTTAGGGTTACCTTCGGCTTCTACTACGCACAGGCCGCAGCCGCCGTATATTTTTACCCGTTCATCATAGCACAGGGTAGGTATATTAATGTTGTTTTCCCGGGCTACATCCAGTATGGTTTGCCCTTTAAAACCTTTTATTTCTTTTCCGTCAATGTTTATTTTAAACACTTGTCTCCCTCCTTCCACTTACTCAACTATTACGGCTGCCCATTTAGTAGGGCATACTTCTATGCAGTTGCCGCATTTTATGCACTGCTCCTGGTCAATAACATAGGGTTTTTTCCTTTCACCCTTAATACAGTTAACCGGGCATTTTTTGGCGCATAAACTGCAGCCTTTGCATTTGTCAGGGTCGATACGGTAAGTGATGAGGGCTTTGCACTGCATAGCCGGGCATCTTTTCTCGTTAATATGAGCCTCGTATTCTTCCCGAAAGTAGCGTATGGTCGTTAGTACCGGATTGGGAGCGCTCTGCCCCAAACCGCAAAGGGAGCCTTCCCCTACCTTGAGGGCTATTTCCTGCAGCAATTCGATATCTCCCGGTTGTCCTTCGCCTTCACAGATGCGTTCCAGTATTTCCAGCATGCGTTTTGTACCAATCCGGCACTGGACGCATTTGCCACAAGATTCTTTCTGGGTGAAATCTAAGAAGAACCGGGCTACGTCTACCATACAGGTGGTTTCATCCATTACTACCATACCACCTGAACCCATTATGGCTCCGGTTTGGGTGATGGATTCGTATTCTACCGGGGTGTCCAGGAGAGCTGCCGGTATGCAGCCGCCGGAGGGTCCGCCCAGCTGTACGGCTTTGAAGTTGCGGTTCTCTTTGATGCCACCGCCAATTTTATATATTACATCTCTCAGGCTTAGTCCCATGGGTACTTCCACCAGGCCGCCGCGATTGATTTTTCCGGCCAGGGCAAATACTTTAGTACCTTTGCTGGTTTCACTTCCCCTGACGGCAAAGGCCTGGCCACCTTCGGCTATTATCCAGGGCACGTTAGCCAGAGTTTCAACATTGTTGATGTTGGTTGGTCTGCCCCAATAACCGGATTGGGCCGGAAACGGGGGTTTTAGGCGGGGCATTCCGCGCTCACCTTCCAAGGAGGCAATAAGGGCAGTTTCTTCACCGCAGACAAAAGCTCCGGCTCCTTGTTTTATTTTGATATCAAAGGAAAAGGGAGTTCCCAGTATGCTGCTGCCCAACAGTTCTTTAGCTTGGGCTTGTTTTATGGCAATTTCTAGTCTGCGAATAGCCAGGGGGTATTCAGCCCGGCAGTAGATTATGCCTTCATGTGCACCTACGGCGTATCCGGCTATGGCCATTCCCTCAAGTACAGAATGGGGGTCGCTTTCTAATACGCTGCGGTCCATAAAGGCTCCGGGGTCGCCTTCGTCAGCGTTGCATACTATATATTTGATGTTACCGGGGTTATTACGGGTCGCATTCCATTTAAACCAGGTGGGAAACCCGGCTCCGCCCCGGCCTCTTAAGCCTGATATTTTTATTTCTTCTATTATTTCTTCCGGGCTCATATCGGTTATAGCTTTTTTAAGGGCCTCATAACCGCCCCGGTCTATATAATGTTCAATTTTTTCGGGGTCAATGATGCCGCAGTTTCTCAAGGCTACTCTGACTTGTTCGGCTAAAAAATTATTAGGGTTTGAACTGCTGTGGACCAGGTATTTTTCTACCGGGTTTCCTTCCAGGACATGTTGTTCAATTATGGCTTTGATATCTTTTTCTTTAATTTTACCGTAAGTATAAGTTTGGCCATTGTCATCAATTATATCTAGCAGAGGTTCGTTATGACACATGCCAATGCACCCGGTTTGCTGTATTTCTATATCCAGGTTGTGGTTATTAAGTTCTTCTTGCAGGGCTTCCATTACTTTCAGGGCACCTGCTGCGATGCCACAACTACCTAATCCTATACGTATTTTCATGCGTTCTCGCCTCCCTCGCTGGCCTGTTGTTCACGGGCATAGAGGTCTTTTATTATGCGCACGGCCTGATCCGGGGTTAGAGGACCATAGGCCTGCCCGTTTATCATCATTACCGGAGCCAGGCTACAGCATCCTAAACAGGCTACATTGGTGAGGGTAAATAGTTTATCCGGGGTAGTTTCTCCCGGCTTTATTTTTAGTTCCTGGCACAGGGCAGTTTCTATGCGCTCGGAGCCGTTTACATGGCAGGCGGTGCCCTGGCACAAGAGGATTACGTGTTTTCCTACCGGGGTCAGGCGAAATTGGGTGTAGAAGGTAGCCACCCCGTATACCTGCGCCGGTTTGATGTTCATTTCTTCGGCTATATGGCGCAGTACGGTAAGCGGCAAATAGCCGTATAAATCCTGGGCTTTTTGTAAAACGGTTACCAGGCTGCCAGCCTGGTCGCGGTACTCATCCAGTACCTCATCCAATATGCTCAAATCAGGAGAGTCAGCCGTTTGGTTTTGTTTTTCTTTTTGGCAATTACATAGCATATTGATATTAACCCTCTCCTTTCTGGTGGTGATTTTTTTTGACACACCCACAGGGCACACAGATGCTCCCTGCGATCGCTATTAAGGGGCTGTCGGTGGTTGTGTTTAACCTTTAGAGTATGTCTACCAGACATATATACTGTACCTCAATTGTGTCAATAGGTACATCCTTGTTACAGATTTTTATGGGTACTTCCTGGTATATCCTGCGAAAATAGGGGTTTCTCCCCACTTCACAGTGATACTAATTCCAAATTTCTAAGATAATTGTCGGTGGGACCACTCCGCAACCGGTGCGAGTCAATGCGAATAATATGTGTTACCACAGCCGACTGGCTTACTGTAACTTTATCTCCCCTGTCCAATGTTGCTTTTACTTCCCCATCCATGGCCAGGCAGGTGGAATGATTGCTAATAATCTGCAACTTAATCTGGGCATCAGCACTTACCACCAGGGGAGGCAATGTTCTTAACTGTGCACATATGGGAGTTACTATCAGGACAGGAAGATCCGTGTCTACTACTGGTCCCCCGGCTGATAGTGAATAAGCGGTTGACCCGGTTGGAGTAGCACATATTATTCCATCTCCCCGCAGGTATCGAGCAGGTCTGTCATTTATCTGTAATTTAATATCTACCACCTGGGGGCTAATTATCTTGATTACCATGTCATTTAAAGCAGGTTCGAATAAGCAGGTATCTTTACCTTTTTGCAAACTAACCTCCAACATCCGCCTGTCATCTATGTGATATTGGTCGGTAATTAATAACTCTAACGCCGGCCACAACTGTTCCGGTTCTATACTGGTAAGATAGCCTACCCGACCGAAGTTTACCCCCAGAATGGGAATGTCCTTTCCAGCCAAAGCATGAGCTACCCTTAAAATGGTACCGTCTCCACCCAGTACAAAAGCCAGGTCTGCATGTTTTATAGATGTAGAATGGAGGTTTTCTATAATCTCTGATTTGGCCCCATACCTGGTCAAGCGCCGGTTCAAGTCGCCGGCCATAGCCCGGGCCCTGCTATCTTTTTTACTGATAATGATAACCTTCATCTTAGTATTGCCCCTTACTTTGCAACATTGCTTTGCTTGAAGTATTGGGATTTACCCCGGCTGACTTAAAAATCAGCCGGGGTGGATTGTTTTTAGTACAGACCTAACTTGTCTTCGCTTAAGCTAATAAAGATGTTCTTTTTCTGGCTGTAATGGTCGAGCATCATCTTATGAGTTTCACGGCCAATTCCGGATTTCTTGTATCCGCCAAAGGGAGCGTGAGCCGGCAGGTTATTGTAGTTGTTTATCCACATACGGCCGGTTTCAACTGCTCTGGCTACTCGCAGCGCACGATTGATATCCTTGGTCCAAACGGCACCGCCGAGGCCGTATTCACTGTCATTGGCCATTTTAATTACTTCGTCTTCATCTTTGAATTTAATTACTACGACTACTGGTCCAAATATTTCTTCCTGGGCTACTCTCATGTCGTTGGTTACATCGGCCAGGATGGTAGGCTCCATGAAACAACCTTTGTCGAGGCCATTTTCGATTATACGCTTACCGCCCAAAGCTAGACGAGCACCTTCTTTTTGCCCAATTTCCACATAATCTAATATCTTTTGCAGCTGGCCCTGGTTAACCTGGCAACCCATTACGGCGTCCTCTTCCCAGGGCAGACCCACTTTAACTTTCTTAAATGTCTCAATCATGGCATCCAGGAAACGGTCGTAAATGTCTTCATGGACAAATACCCGGGACCCGGCGCAGCAGACCTGACCCTGGTTAAAGAGGATACCCATGGCTGTACCTTCAACACCCTTGTCCCAGGGGCAGTCGGGGAAATAAATGTTGGCTGATTTGCCGCCCAATTCCAGGGTAGCAGGAATCAGTTTCTTGGCAGCAGCATCGGCAATTTCATAACCTACTTCAGTTGAACCGGTAAAAGCCAGTTTACTAAAGTCCGGGTGCTCCAACATATAATTACCGGTGGTGGAACCTCTTCCGGTTACTACGTTAACTACACCAGCAGGTACAACTCCTTCCAATAGTTTGGCAAATTCCAGGATGCTAAGGGAAGTAGTTGAGGATGGTTTAATTACTACACAGTCACCGGCAGCCAGTGCCGGAGCTATTTTCCAGGCTGCCATCAGGAAGGGGAAGTTCCAGGGAATAATTTGCCCTACTACACCGATGGGCTCACGCAGGATAATGCTCAAATGGTTATCGTCGATCATGACGGCTTCGCCTTCTTCGGTCCTAACTGCACCGGCAAAGTAACGGAAATGGTCGGATGCCAGAGGCACGTCAATATTCATGGTTTCCCGAATGGGCTTACCGTTGTCCATAGTTTCTACCAGAGCCAATTTTTCTTTATTCTCATCAATAAGGTCAGCAATTTTAAGTAGGATTGTGGACCTTTCCTGTGCACTTACTTTCTTCCAGGATTCAAAGGCTTTCCAAGCTGCCTTTACCGCCATGTCGACATCTTCTTTGCTGCCATCTATGCAGGTGGCCAGAAATTCGCCATTGGCCGGGCAATAGGCGTCAAAGGTCTTGCCTTCGGACCCATCTACCCATTTTCCATCAATAAAAAGTTTATAACTATCATCCCATACTTTATTCATTTAAAAATGCACCTCCATTAATATTTGTATCAGCTTTTTAGTCCACTTCAGATATTCGCTCCGGTTACCTACTGATGCTCCCGTGCGACCACCTCCTTAAAAAACCTTTTTACAAACAAGATCTTTTTTGACACTGATTACACTGATTTTTTATGATTAACACTGAATTTTTCTAATATAACTTAACCCCAACTGCTATTTTCATTGGTGGTTGCGTGTGTCCTTTGGGTATGAGCACTTCTATGACATATAAATTGCAAAATGCGTGCCAACTTTTGTTGAATAATGTTGAAAGGGGTGATAAAGCGGGTTATATAGAGGGAAAAATAAATTTATTTTATGTTCGGCGGATATAATTTTGTGTACCGTAGGTGTCACATTGGCGTTCATGTTGTGCTCGCGTGGTGACACATGGGTTACAGTTTTGGTCAGGAGTGGGACGTGAGGGGTGGGGAAATAATCCTTCTAACCTAAATAAACTTTTCTCACCAGGTAGCAGATCCGGTAAACTCTTTTGGCACCGGTTCCGGCCTGGTCCATCAGGTGTTCCGCCTGTGGCCTTAGCCCATATTTATCTACTTTGCGGTCACTTAAATACATGGCCAGCAATCCATGAACAATAGTTTTATCGAATACTGGTAAAGGTGTCGAGGCAGCTGCGAGGAGGGAATTTTTTACGAAAAGGGATAAACGCTTAATTGTTTGTAGTTCATCCCGGTAATAAAAAGTGAAATTGAGATCCCCGCCCTGCCGGTCTTCTTCCTGGTCGATAAAGTAATCCAGCAGAATGTGAAGACCGCATATCCAGGGAAAATAGGCCTGTATAATTCGGTTTTTAGCTCTGGCACTGCCGCTCTTATGGGTTGCCAGAATAAAGAGAGCAAAAATGGCCAGAGTGGAACCGCTGGCAGCAGCAAATTCCTGCCACCAAATCCCGGGGTAAGAATTCAAATGCTCATAACACCAGGCCTGTAGCACCTGTTCCCGTTGGTCCCAGTGCAAGTGCTTTTTTACCTGCAAATCTGTATACCAGCGGGCCAATTTAATAATATCAGGGTAAACTTCAGCATACGAGGGCAGTTGTTGCACACAATGGCGACATTCATTTACCAACTGCAGGAGATAGCCGCTATCATCTTTATGGGGATAATAGAGGTAGTAGTCAGTTATGCTGCTATCCGGGGTTAAAGCATCGAAAAGGGAACGATGCAACTGTTCAAATGCTGTTCCATCTGTGCTCCCGACCCGGTCACAAAGGTTATCGAGATAGTCGCAAATGGTCTGATAGGCAACAATTAAACGCAGGGTTATATATTCCTTTGGTCCGCAGTTCACTGCATAAACTGCTCCGCCATGACAGTGAAAAGCCTTAGTATGCAGGCTGGCCAGGGCCTGTTTTCTAAGCTCCGGGTCCTTACACTGATGGGCCTGTATTTCCCAATGTTGGAGCAGCTTTTTCACCTGGGGCAGGGTTTTAAATATATAATGAGACAATATGCCGGAGCGTGTTCTATAACGCACCGGCAGGGCGGTAGGCATGGTGTCTGCGATTTCTAGCAACTTTGAGGTTCCTCCTTTTTTTGACACTGATTGTTTATGATTAACACTGAATTTTTTGTAGAGACAGCCCGGCCGATCACTGCAATCCGCGGGCGGACACATGGATCCGCCCCTACACAATTGGAGGTCGGAGGTCAGAAGTTAAGGATGGAGTGTCGTATATCTGCGGGGGTAAGGCCAATGGGGGGATAGTGCTTATTTCGGGGCTTAGCTTTTTGTAATACCCTTCTAAAAGGTAACGGCTCAAGGATCTCAATTCTTCAATAATAGTAGTTTGGGGAAACTCCTCTAACAGGTTTAATCCTAACTCCAGATATTGCCGGGACCTATAGACTGACTCTTCCAAAGCGCCGCTTTCTTCTAATATCGTTTGCACCTGATTAAGCTTATCGGGGGTGTTAATACCGTTTTGCAGAAGATTTTTTAACTTATTACCCTTCTGGTTATCTTTTAAGGCTAATATTATTGGAAGGGTGATATTTCCCTGGGTTAAATCACTGGCAACCGGCTTACCTAAAAGCTCGCTATCCGCTACAAAATCCAGGACATCATCAATTATTTGATAAGCATATCCCAGGTAGAGCCCGAATTGCTCCAGCCTTCTAATCTCTTTCTCGGGAGCCTGGCCCAGGATAGCCCCAACCGCACAACTGGAGGCGAAGAGACAGGCAGTTTTACGATAGGTTTTATCAAGGTAATCTTCCTCACTCAGGTTAAGGTCATAAAGCATTCCTAACTGCTTTATTTCGCCGGAACACATAATTTTAATAGTACTGGTTAAGTTCTCCATGACTGCCGGGGAATTAGACTGGCTGATAAGATTAAAGGCGGCAGCAAACAGATAATCTCCGGTTAATACGCTGACCTGACTACCCCAGCGCTGATTCAGGCTGGGCTTTCCCCGGCGCAGTTCCGAGTTATCAATAATATCATCATGGACCAGGGATGCCAGGTGAATGAGCTCTACTGCTACTGCAATATTAATAAGCAGGTTTTCATCGTTGGGATACAGGGCTCCACTTAAATAAACCATACGCGGCCGCAGCATTTTACCGCTGTTTTCCACCAGGTAATTTAAAATGTGGTCTACTTCGGGACTACCGCAATACAAAACTTCCTCCATCCGTTTATTTATTTTTGCGGCTGGGAAGTTAGAATAATCTATAATTGTATCCGTTTTTATGGTAAACACTCCTTTTAAAACCTTCATACCTTAGTAATTTACCCATACGGATATAATATAATACCTGATTATTGTATCAGGAGCGTGCCAGAATTTTATCTTTAACCTGATTATGGGCAAAGTGCTCTATACTATCATCTAATCCGGATTTCACTGTAATTCCTCTGCGTTCGGCCATAGCCTTGATAAAGAAATCTGCAATTTCAGGGTTTTTAGGTAGTAGGGGGCCATGCAGGTAGGTTCCAATAAGGTTTTTGTAAATAAGGCCTTCGTAGCCATCTTCCCCGTTATTTCCAAATCCTTTAAGCACCCGGCCAAACGGCTGCAGATTATCGTCCTGAAAGTAAGTACACCCATAGTGGTTTTCAAAACCTACTACTGTACATTCTTTTCCGGTTATAGTGCTATTAAGAATTATGTTACCGGTTAGACGATTTTTGGCTCTCAGGGTACTAAATTTAAAAAAGCCTAATCCGTCTATAAGGTTTTCATCAGCATCCATATAGGCTTGGCCCAGCAACTGATAAGCACTATCGATAAATAACATGGGGATTCCATCTTCCATGGCCTTTTTTAAATCTGCTCCCTTAGAGATTAAATCCTGATAGATTAGTTTTACTTCCCGGTCAGAGCCACCCCCCATGAAAATCATGTCAACGTTATGGTAATCCGGCTTACTCGCAAAAGAGATTTCATTGATATATGACTGATATCCATACCATTGCAAGCGTTTTCTTAAGCAAAGGAGGTTACCCCGGTCACCGTAAAGGTTCATTAAATCAGGGTACATATGAGCTATTATGAATTCTGCCATTTTCGTTAACCCTCCGACCTCATACTTTCTGCTTCTGGCTTCCGATCTCTGACATCTGACATCCGTTCTAGTATTTTACGGCATTTAAATAAAGCGGAATAAGTGCTAAAAAGGTATACCACTTCGCTTTCCAAACTAGTAATATGTTCTATGGCTTCTTTCAGATTTGACTTGATTGCTATTCTCTCTACCGGATAGCCGGCATATTTTACCCGTAAAGCCATATCACCACTGCGCCACCCGGAACAAACGACCTGCTTTATCCGGTGCTGCTCTTCTTCTATTACTTCAATATCAGCATCCCAAATCCAGGATATATCCCTGCCATCACCTTGATTATCATTGAGAGCAAAAAATAGGTTTTTAAGCGAAATATCTTGAATTACGGTATTGAGGCTTTGATTTAATCCGGTAGGGTTTTTAACCAGAATTAATACGGCTGGACGGCCATTTATATAAAACGTTTCCATCCTTCCTGCCTGAGGCTGATAGTCGGCGATGCCCTTTTGTATGTCTTGCTCATTTATGCCCAGGATGCGGGCAGTGGCTACGGCAGCAATTATATTATAAGCGTTATCAAATCCCTGGTAAGGGCTCGTTATTTTTATATTATCAACCATAAGTTCTATGTGAGAAGCCATTACCAGATTGTGACCGGTAAAATTAAGTTCAGGATTGTGATTACCACATTCGGGGCAGTTAAACTTCCCCAGTCCGGCATAATGGTAGCGCTGGTATTCTAGTTTTTGCCCACAAATAATACAATATCGTCCTTCCCGACTTTCCTGACTATCATAACTATCATAACTGGTGGCAGTAAAACCAAAATAGTAGCGGCGAAGAGAGGTGAGGTCGTGAAAATGGGCAGTCAGCGGGTCATCAGCATTAAGCAGGAGGTCAATCTCCCGATTATTAACAGCAGCTTTTATTTTTTTAATAATGTTATCCAGTTCTCCAAAACGGTCTAACTGGTCGCTAAAAAAGTTGGTAATCAAAAGCAGGCTGGGGTTTAGTTCTTTAAGTAGCAGCGGTACGTGGGCTTCATCAGTTTCTAGTAAGGCATACTCAAACTTTTTACGG
This sequence comes from Gelria sp., assembly GCA_012839665.1. Classification (GTDB taxonomy): domain Bacteria; phylum Bacillota; class Syntrophomonadia; order Syntrophomonadales; family Syntrophomonadaceae; genus UBA4844. The sequence continues at coordinate 2,326 of DUMX01000305.1, read as the reverse complement.
CCAGTTAATCCAGACTTTTCTATAAAGGCCGTAGTTATTCCGGGAATCATATTAGCTCCGCTCTGGTTATGTATCAGGGTAGCGTTGGACTCATTAATTATTCGGGCCACCATGTTACTCGTGGTGGTTTTGCCGTTAGTACCGGTAATTACTATGATTTTACCTTTAACCTGTGCGGCTAATTCCATTAGTACTGCAGGGTAAATACGCCGAGCTATTTTGCCAGGAAAACTACTCCCCTGATTTCCCAGCAAACGGCTTATTATAATAAAGGTTTTACCAGCTAATATGGCCAGCATTAAGCGAATACGGTTCATTAATGTCTCCTTTTAGGACCCAAACCATCCAATCAGGTCTTTAACCCGGGTGCGGCGGCGCCGGTTCCTATTATCTAGTTGCAGATAAAGCTCTTCCAGTTTTTTGGCCATATTATGGGATGAAAGGCTGTCTGCCTTCAGCAGAGCATTTTCGCTAAAGCTCTGGTAAGTTTCTTTATCATCCAGCAGTTTACATACTGCCTGGGAAAACTCCGGTATAGAACCAGGAGTGAGGTAACCATTTACACCATCATCCACCATGTCTTGTACTCCATAAGCTCGGACTGCTACAACTGGTAGGCCTGCTGCCATAGCCTCTATCAGGACCAGCCCTTGAGTTTCGGTTACCGATGAAAACACAAATAAATCAGCCGAGTAGTAAACGTTTACCAGCGTATCAAAAGGCAAAGCACCAGTAAAGATAACATCCTGCTCCAGATTAAGACCCAAATCTTGTACCTGTTTTTTAAGTTCTGCCTCCATAGGTCCCTGAGCAGTTATGGCCAGACTAGTTTCAGGTATCTGCTGGTGAATCTCTTTAAATGCATCCAGTAGAAAGTCCAGATTTTTTTCTTTGGTCAGGCGGCCTACAAATAATAGTATCTGGTTGTTTTCCGGAATATTATAATTTTTTCGTAACCATTGGCTATCGCCCTGTTCAAATTTTTCGATAGGAACCCCGGTAGGTATTACCGATTTGGGAGTTTGGATATTATATTTGGTTAAAATAGCTTCTACTTCTCTGCTGGGAACAATTATGTGGTCACATTGGTTACAGAAGCTTTTACTGTATTTAATGGTGACATCGCGGGCTAAATCCTGAGCCACAGGCACATAATGAACATACTGATCGTACAGGGTATGATAAGTAAAAACTAAGGGCAAATCATGCCTGCGAGCATAGTGCATTCCCACTCTGCCCATGGTAAAGGGAGAGTGCACATGAATAATATCTAAATCCAACCTTTTGAGCAGGCTGTTCATGCCTGGAAATATAGGAATTGCCAGGGTGTAGTCAGGATTGGTAGGTGAAGGCACTGAGTAGTACCGATATACCCCATCCTCTTTTTCGTCATAGCCCGGATAACTGGGGGCAAAAATATATATCTGGTGACCTAATTTTTCAAGTTCCTCCCGGAAAGTACAAATAGAAGTGACGACACCGCTGGTATATGGTGTAAAACTATCAGTAAAAATCGCAATTTTCAATGCGGCTGCCCTCCTTATATAGGTTAGGAGTTAGGAATAAGGGGCACACCCCTCTAAAAACAATATATACTCTGCAGTGTATTTTATCAAGAGTTCCCGGTTTAACCGGACGAGGAACCATCGCCACTCTCGAAATACTCGTATCCAGCAATCTGGATAGTTTCCCCCCGGTCCGACATATCACCAGCTATAAGTACTTCCTCTTCGGCGGGCCGGCGGAAGCTGTCCTGACGCTGCCGGGCACAATTAGCACACAGGGTGGTGTTAACCATTCGATTTAAACGAGCTGATTCGATGGCCTGCTGGCATACCTCGCAGACTCCATATCTTCCCTGTTCATACTTATGCAGAGCATCATAAACTTTTTCCAGTTCTAATTCCATTAACTCTAATATGCCGCTGTCTTTTTCCCTTTCAAATACCTCTGAACCAATATCAGCCGGATGCTGGTCATAAAGGGAAAGTTCGTCCGTTGTCTCTGCCAAGGGCGTCATTAACCTTTTCTGCAGGTTTCCGGTCATTTGTTCCAATTCTTCTTTTCGAGCTAATAAACGGTTATATAGGTCCACAAAACAACACCTCTTCTTCTTTTTTTGTGGTCCCCCTCCCCGATGATTAAACGCAGCAATATAAACTGCGACACCCATCTCAATTCTCAATTCTCAATTCTCAATTCTTAATTCCTTATCTATTATTCCCCCAATTAAGAGGCTAAAATACTAAATTACCCTGTTATGTTGCACCGGTATTACGAACAACATGACGGAACGGCACAGGGGCCGTTCCCTACACTTCCCACC
>DUMX01000304.1 GCA_012839665.1 Gelria sp. | reverse complement strand
CCGACGAAAACTCCACTGGCTTAAATACAGCTCCAAAAGAAGATAATAGGAAACAGGTAAATCGATAATGTTTTTAAGGTTACCTGCAAGGTCATTACAACTGGATTTTAACCAGAAATAGACGCTAAATGTTTATAAAAGAGTTAGTAATGTCCTGGACTGAACATTTTTGTGATATACTAACAGACACATGATAATTTGATATGAAAACGCTAGGGGAGCCCTTATTGCTGGGCTGAGAGTGAGGCGCCAGGCCTCTTACCCTTTGCACTTGATCTGGATAATACCAGCGTAGGGAAGCGGCGTAAATTATAAGCGAACCTTATGACTGGGTTCGCTTTATTTTTTAAGGAGGTGACCTGGTGAAGATTGGAAGGTTAATTGACGCCAGCTTTAACCGCGCTCGTGAAGGAATACGAGTCATCGAAGACATTATCCGGTTTTTAATGGATGACCAGGAGCTCTTGGTCGAAATCAAAAATCTGCGTTTAGAGTTAGGGGAAATTAATTCTGTTCTGGATGAGCAACTTCACTTAATCACTCATCGGGATACTATTAATGACGTTGGTACTGAGATAACTCCGAAAGCCGAACAGGAGCGGGCTGATATCAAATCTTTATTAATTGCTAACTTTAAGCGCGTACAAGAGTCACTACGAGTTTTAGAGGAAACCTTGAAGCTTTTTAACATTGAAGCCAGTCAGAAGTGTAAAGCGTTTCGTTACCGCGCCTATGAGCTAGAACACCAAATCATGAATAAATTTAATGAAGGAGGTAATAGCAATTGATTCCTACCATTATTGAAAACCTGGAAAAGGTTAGAAAATCCAACCCCCTGATTCATCATATAACTAATTATGTTACCGTTAATGATTGCGCTAATATAACTCTGCAAATAGGAGGGCTACCAGTTATGGCTGATGCTATCGAGGAAGTAGCGGAAATGCAACAGATTGCAAACGCTCTGGTACTTAATATCGGTACGCTTAATTCCGAACTGGTTAAAAGCATGATTGCCGCCGGGCAAAAGGCCAACTCCCTGGGTCACCCGGTAATCCTGGACCCAGTGGGAGCCGGCGCTACATCTATGAGAACCAAAAAGGTCAACGAAATCCTGGCTAACGTTGAAGTGGATATCATTACAGGAAATCTGGCTGAAATCGGCATTCTGGTAGGACTGGAGGCTACAGTAAGAGGGGTAGAAGCTGGTGAGGTAAGTGGTGATATTATGACTGGGGCACAGAATTTTGCCGGGAAACACCAGACCACCATTGCTGTTACCGGGGAACAAGATATGGTAATCAACTCTGAAAAGACAGCCATAATATCAAACGGTCATTTAATGATGGCCAAAATATCGGGCACGGGATGTATGTGCTCTTCTATCCTGGGGGCATTTGCCGCCGCGTCCGATGATATGTTGCAGGCGGCAGTAGCTGGCCTGACCTGTTTCGGTATTGCTGGAGAATTAGCCGCCTTAACCAACCCACCTGGTCCCCTGGCCTATAAAACGGCATTAATGGATTGTGTATATGGGTTAAACGCAGACCTGATTAATAAGCATGCGCAGGTGAAAATGTTATGAGTAATATGATTGAAAATTTGTCGCTTTACCCAATTATAGATACAACTTATGTCCCCCCCTCGCAAATGCAAACCAAATTAGAAGAGGTGCTACAGGGAGGAGCCAGTATTATTCAGTTACGCGATAAGGCCGGCACTACCCGCCAGGTATATGAATTAGCCTTAAAATGCCGGGAGATTACGGCGAATTACCATATTCCTCTCATAATTAATGACCGCCTGGACATTGCCCAGGCAGTAAACGCGGATGGGGTACATTTAGGACAGGAGGACCTGACGGTTAAAATCGCCCGGGAGATATTAGGGCCGCATAAGATTATAGGGGTCTCGGTTATTAATCTAAAGGAGGCTACCCAAGGATACGAAGATGGTGCCGATTACGTAAGCATCAGCCCAGTTTTTCCAACGATAAGCAAGAGCGATACGCGTAAACCGGCCGGGCTCGATGTTTTACGTCAGGTTGCCGAGGCTATGCCTATTCCTGTAATTGCTATTGGTGGTATTACGGAGGAGAATTTAGAACAGGTATTTACTACCGGATGTGATGGGGCAGCTGTAATATCAGCCATTTTCGCTCAGCAGAATATAAGAGAAGCAACTCTAAGACTAAAGACTAAAATTACCGAGGTGTATGAAAGGAGAAGGAATATATAATGTTAACTGAAGAGAATGTAGTTCTTGCCAAGATTTCTGAACAGGAAAGAGTTCCTTTGGTTGAACTAAAGGAGCTTATATCCTGTGGAAAAGTGGTCATTTTGAATAATCCCAGGCACAAAGAATCCGAATCCTGTGCCGTGGGAAAAAATTTATCAACTAAGATTAATGTAAACTTGGGGGTTTCACCTCGTGCATCCGATTTGGATGAGGAATTGCAAAAGTTAAATGCAGCCATCCGGTTGGGAGCAGATACGATTATGGATTTATCCTTGGGAGATAATATGGATGAGGTGAGAAATTCTATTTTGAGGGCCAGTAAAGTACCAGTAGGTACGGTACCCATTTACCAAGCTGCCTATCAGGTAGAATTAAATAACCATTTGGAAAACATGAAAGTAGCGGATATATTTGAAGTTATTCAAAAACATGCTGAAGATGGGGTTGATTTTATAACCGTTCATACTGGTCTTACCCGAAAAGCACTGGAACATGTTCGTAAAGACCGGGTTTTGGGAGTGGTTAGTCGAGGTGGTTCCATACTGGCTTCTTGGATGTACGCCAACAAGAAAGAAAACCCCTTGTATGAAAATTATGACCAGTTATTAGAATTGGCCCGGCAGTATGACCTTGCCTTGAGCCTGGGAGATGGCCTTCGCCCCGGATGTATTGCCGATGGTTCTGATCGTGCCCAATTTGATGAACTGATAACCCTGGGAGAGTTAACCCGCAGAGCCCTGGAAGCAGGAGTTAAGGTAATTGTGGAAGGACCAGGTCATATTATGTTGAATGAGGTGACTATGAACGTTGAAGTGCAAAAGAAGTTATGTCACGAGGTTCCTTTTTATATTCTAGGGCCTCTGGTTACCGACATAGCCCCAGGTTATGACCATATAACCTCGGCCATTGGCAGTGCTATTGCAGGTGCCAGTGGTGCTGACTTTATCTGTTGTGTCAGTCCAGCTGAACACCTGGGTCTCCCTGACCTCCGAGATATCGAAGAAGGAACTGTATCAGGCAAAATTGCTGCCCACGCTGCTGACCTGGTGAAAGGACATAAAAAAGCTCTGCAACGAGACCTCGAGATGGCTCAAGCCCGCAAGGAATTAAACTGGAATCGGCAGTTTTCCCTGGCCTTAGATTCAGAACGAGCCCAGCGGATATTTCATATGAAAAACAGCACCCAGGAAACCGGATGTACCATGTGTGGAGATATGTGCGCTATTCGTATATACCAGGAGGGGGAAGAGCGGGATGCGCTTGAAAGATGTGGGCGAAGTTAACATAATTGATAGCATTCGGCAACGTTCACGCTATTTAAATGATGTAGTTATTCCAATAGGCGATGATACTGCAGCTGTCCCCTGGAAAAAAGGATGGCTGCAACTGCTTACCACCGATATACTGGTGGAAGGAGTACACTTTCTGTGGGAACAAATTAACATGAAAGACCTGGGTTATAAATCTATGGCTGTAAACCTTAGCGATATCGCAGCTATGGGTGGCATTCCCCGTTATGCCCTGGTCTCCCTGGGTTTGCCCGAAGACTTGAAAACCAGTGAGCTAAGAGATTTCTATGACGGGATGTACGAGTTAGCCAATACTTACTGTGTAGACATTGTAGGAGGGGATGTCACTACCTCCCCTATTATTATAATTAACATCGCTCTGACGGGAGAGGTGGAAAGCCATCTGGTCCTGCGTCAAAATCAAGCCCGGGCAGGCGACCTGATAGCAGTTACCGGGGAGTTGGGTGGAAGTGCTGCCGGACTAGCCCTTCTCCTTAATCCCCAATTAAGCCTTCCCCTGGAGGTTAGAGACCGGGTATTGGCTCTTCACAACCGTCCCCATCCCCGCGTGCACCAGGGAAGACTTTTTGCCCGTAGCAGGATAGTTACCACCGCTAAAGATATCAGTGATGGACTGAGTAAGGAAATATTGGCCATAGCTCGCTCCAGCCACCAGGGAGCGGTCATATGGGCTAACCGTATTCCCATTCTGCAAGAAACCCGGGAGGTAGCTGCCCGCTTAAATATTAATCCTTTGAATTTGGCAATTAACGGTGGAGAAGATTACGAATTGCTTTTCACCTTTTCCCCTGCTAATTTAAACCAGTTGCAATTCATCGCCAGTCAGGAAAATATCAGTTTTACAGTCGTAGGCGAAATTGTTCCCGAAGACCTCGGCCATCACATCGTTGACTCTAATGGCATCCAGCACCCATTGGAAGCTAAAGGCTACAATCATTTCCAGGGGGTGTAAGGTGGGTGGTAAGAGAGTAATTATAATGACTTTCTGGAAATAGTAGGTGTAAATAAAGGTAATCTCTGGTATTATCTAAATAGTATAGTAAAATTGGGAGGGCATTATTTATGAAATTATTGGCTTCTGATTTGTTCGCCGCCGGTACCAGGATTATAGGTATATTAGCTATTATCAAGTCTATAATGGTTTTGATTATGACGGTACCAACTCTATTTGGTAATAATTATCCTGGCTGGGCTTTGAGTCAGCAAATAATGACCCTGGTGTATCCACTGACCTTATTATTAATAGGTATATATTTGTTGAGCGCTACCGGGAGATTAGTAAGGAAGTTCTATCCCGAAGAAAAGGACACAGCTACGGAATCTGCTCAAACTGTGTTTTTGTTAGCCATGAAAATAACCGGACTGGTACTTATAGTTTATGCTACCCCGGAATTGTTGCGGATTCTATCCAATGCCTTATACATAGGTTATTACCACCCTCTGGGTATAAACACTTTTGACCAGCAATTACTGGTAGCAGAAAAATCTTTGGCCATGCTGGTTTCTATATTGTTTGGTTTTCACCTATTACACGGAGGACGGTTTTTTGCCCGCTTGGCTTTTAAGGATAAAGATTCTTTATAGAAATTGGCCTACCTGAAGACAACAATTCAGGATATCATCATTTCACTTATTACTTTAATAGGTTCCTGCACCATTCCCATACTTGCATAATTCTTCAGGCGGGTAATAAGAACATCGGTAATTTCCTGATGTTTCGCAATCAGCACCAGGCCATTTCCGTCCAAAACATCCTCTGCCAGAATCATTCCCGGCGTGGAAAGAACGCCAATTCTAATGGCTATTTATGAACTGACGCCGGGAATGATTCTGGCAGAGGATGTTTTGGACGGAAATGGCCTGGTGCTGATTGCGAAACATCAGGAAATTACCGAACTTGCATAATTCTTCAGGCGGGT
>DUMX01000303.1 GCA_012839665.1 Gelria sp. | reverse complement strand
GGATAAAAAGGAGGAGGAATAAAATATGATGTTATCTTCTGTAAATAGATTTGCACCTCACTATTTGTATCAAAACAATATAAGCAAAAACGATCATGCAGATAATTTCAATACTGATTTTAAAGAGATACTATCTAAAGCAACTTCAAAAACAGAATCTGTATTATCCGCTTCAGCAACGAAAACATTTGTAAATGATACAGTGGATGTTGATTCATATTTGGCACAATTACAGGTGAAATTTGGTTCTAAAATATCAGTGCAGAGTATGGAATACAGTAAGGCTAACATTAACCATATTGGAAGCTCGACACTTGGGACGGGAAATGTGATTATAGCTCCTAACATTCTTGAAAAAATGGCATCCGACCCTCAAGCGAGACAGCACTATGAAAAAAAGATACAAGCACATTTTGATACAAATGGCGAAGCGAATGCTTTTATGGCAATGCGAGGTAGGCGAATCGTTTCTAGAGGTGTAATTATACACCCCAATGGGGAAGTGACTTATTATTGCAGTAGTGATTATACTCCGGAAGAAAAAGCACGTCTTGAGAAAGCCATGAAAGAAGAAGACGAAGCCAAGGCTAAAAAACGGGCAGAACAAAAGAGATTAAGTGAAATTGCTGCCGACAGATATTTACAGATGATGTCAAGCACAGTGCCGGATATTGGATTTTTTGGTTCAATTTTTTCTGGATACAATCTTTTTCAAACCCCATCAAACAACTAAAAATGTTTCCAATGAAAGCTACAATCATATATCTTTTACCAGCATTTCCAAGGCATCTAATCCCAACCTACCCAATGAAGAAAGGGGGGAGCGTTAAGTGTTCACTCAATTCTTCAACTTGAAATTCAATCCGTTCACTAAGGAGATTCCAATAGACAAATTGTTTTTAAGCAACAATCTGGAAGAGCTTACTTCCCGCCTCATGTATCTGCAGAATGCAAGGGGAATTGGTCTTATCATTGGTGAGGCCGGTACTGGCAAAACGACGGCTTTACGCAAATATGCCCAAAGTTTAAACCCGGCTTTATTTCAATCCTTTTATTTTCCCCTGGCAACGGTAACGGTACAGGAATTCTACCGGGGATTAGCTTTAGAACTGGGCGAAGAACCTAAACATAAAAAGGTAGACCTCTTCCACCAGATTCAGTCAGCAATTGGTTCCATGTATTATGAGCGCCGGATTACACCAGTTATCATTTTGGATGAGATTCATATGGCTTCCAACAAGCTACTAGAGGATTTGCGGTTAATTTTTAATTTCAATATGGACTCGGAAAATCCATTCATCTTAATCCTGGCAGGACAACCCCTGATTCGCAGCAAGTTAGCCTTGAACGTGAATAATCCCTTAAGGCAGCGGATTGTAGTGAAACATATGATGAGTAATATTCAAAAAGATGAATTAGGAGAGTACCTGAAAACCCGCCTGGCCTTTGGCGGCACCCATGAAGAACTTTTCGCCACACCATCGGTGGAAGCTATTTATGGCGTTACCAATGGAGTACCACGACTGGTAAACAGCCTGGCTACAAATTGCCTCCTGTATGCCTGTGAGAAGAAGCAAAGACAGGTTGATGAAGAAACTGTCTATCAAGCTCAAAGTGAATTGAATTTCTAATCTTACTACCGGTCAGCCGCTGGGGTTATTTCCGGCGGCTTTTATTTTAGACAGATTGGATACCGGTTTAAAATGAGAATTGATATATTTTTTACCGGGCTAATTTGCAAAATTAACTCCTAATGGCTTAATATGGGGTAGTTTTAATTTGAGAATTATGGCAGGATTAATGTGAGAATTCACAATCTATGGTTATCCCCTGCTCTTTAATACATCCAATTCATCACTCTGTTTTGTTATTCTGTTATCTAATCGTTTAATATCCTCCCATGCGCCTTTTAAGTCACGTTTAATAGCAGTAACGTCTTTTTGGAGCTTCTTCTGCCCAGCTTTAAGGTTGGTAACATCGGCTCTCATTTCCCCAATATCGGCTCTCATTTCCCCAATATCGGCTCTCATTTCCCCAATATCGGTTCTCATTTCAGTCTGTCCTTGCTCCAATGATTCCAGTTTACCTAATATTTGTTTTAAAGTATCCTTATCATCCATAGTTATCCCCCCTTTGATATCTGTTTTTAATTTTAACTTAACCCTTTCTTTTAAACAAGATTAAAAAGCCCCCCCATTACGGAGGGCTTAAGACTATTTCTTGCCGACTACTTTTGGCTTAGAAAGTGGTTTAGTGTCGTATTCTTCAAACCAGTGATTAGGATCACGGGGTTCGCCTTCAGATACAAAATATTGTCCATATCCAAAGCCATACTCTATATCCTGTTCAGTAATAGTTCCATCAGGTTCGTAAGTCTGTAAAATACCACGAATGCGATTAGGGCCTATGGGATGAGTAACATAATAGCAAAGGTCAGCGTCAGTAATAAACTCCTGGTTAGGTTTCAATACATTGAGTATGTCAATAGGTCTTTGCATATATTCCATTACATCCTTATAGTAGTTCTGCCTTCTCTTTGAAACCATTCTTTAAACTCCACCATCTTGTCTTCTATCTCAAACGGCTCCCCAACCTTTTGATGAGCATAACGACAGTCCTCGGTTGCCACCGGATACGGGTAACTCATTAGTTTCTTCTTTTGTTAATGGTACTATATATTTAGACGTTGAAAAGGGAATATCTGTTCGGAAAACCTCCTTTCTAGTGTTAGTGGTTCCAGAAAAAAGAAAACCCTCCAATTGGAGGGGGTGGTTTGCTGAAAACAACTAATGTAGCCCAAAACTTTGTACCGAGAAATCAATGTTTTTTTATTACAAAGATGATTCTACTACAAAAAGTAATAAATATGCACTCAAATGAATAATTAGACGTACCCCTTTTCAAATCTTGAAGTACCTTAGGTATTGAGCTACACTACCCAATTGCTCCTCGATGCGCAGAAGCCGGTTATATTTAGCAACCCGGTCTGACCGGGCTGGTGATCCTGTTTTGATCATACCTGCATTAACTGCTACCGCTAAATCAGCAATAAAGGAATCCTCGGTTTCTCCGGAACGATGTGAAATTAATGTCCTATAACCCACTTTTTTAGCCATTTCTATGGTTCCCATGGTTTCAGTTACCGTACCGATTTGATTTACTTTTATTAAAATGCTGTTAGCAATCCCACGATCGATACCCATTTTAAACCGTTCGGGATTAGTAACGAAGATATCGTCTCCCACTAATTTAATGCGACTGCCCAGGCTTTCAGTCAGCAGCTTCCAACCATCCCAATCATCCTCAGCCAATCCATCCTCCAGAAGGATAATGGGAAAACGGTCAACCAAACTGGCATAATAATCGACCATTTCGGCTGAAGAACGAGATATATTCTCACTGGCGAAAACGTAACGTCCATTGTGGTAGAATTCTGTAGCAGCCGGATCCATGGCTAGGAATACCTGTTCACCGGGTTTGTAACCAGCCTTTTCAATTCCCTCCATAATCAAATTTAGAGCTTCTTCATTGGTTTTTAAGCTTGGAGCAAACCCTCCCTCATCACCGATGGACGTATTGAGTCCCCGCTCCTTTAGCACTGCTTTCAGAGTATGATAAATTTCCGCACCCATGCGCAAAGCCTCAGCAAAATTTGGGGCTCCAGCTGGAACGATCATGAATTCCTGGATATCCAGATTGTTGTCCGCGTGCTTGCCACCATTAAGAATATTCATGTGGGGAACTGGTAGTTCCACAGCATTAGCCCCACCCAGATAGCGATAGAGAGGAAGGCCTGAGAACTGAGCTGCGGCTCGAGCTATAGCCATGGATACACCAAGAATTGCATTGGCCCCCAGGTTTCCTTTGTTCGGTGTTCCATCTAGTTCGATCATCCTTCGATCGAGATCGGCCTGGTCAAGACAGCTTCTGCCTTCAATTATGGGTGCAATGACCTCGTTTGCGTTTTTAACCGCAGTTAAGACACCTTTACCTTTGTAGCGTTTGCTGTCATTATCCCGTAATTCTACTGCTTCATGAGCACCGGGAACCATCCGGTAGTTGTCTCTGTATTGTGCCTCCAAACGCTGCCAATACCCGGAGTATCTACCAGTCTTACATGTTTCAAATCAGCCAACACCGGAGTTTCAATATCGACCAGAAGAACCTCTTTGTGGTTCTCGGGGTTTCCTGATTCAGATACATACAGTTCAATGTCTTTGATATCTATTTCCTTGCTGGACCCATTCAGAAAAGTTACTAATGCTTTTTCCTGAGGCCCAAATCTGAGCCTTGTGATTATTGAAGTCACAGGAATGTTTCCAACCGGCAGATAATTTTTGCCGGTTAGACTATTTAAAAACGTACTCTTACCTACTTTAAATTGTCCTAACACGGCAAAATCAAGGTAATGGTTCTGCTCGGTATAGTTTACGATACTTTTTACAGTTGTCTGCAGCGAATGTATTCCAAAGTCTTCGCACGCACTTTGAATCTCCGAGAGTACTGCCTTTAGCCGGACCAGCCCATCATTCTTTATTTCCATTTCAAAATGTCTCCCTAATAAATTATCCCACTACTAACCAGTACTAGCTTTGTTTCGTCTTAAAAGATATTATGTGAAAAAATGCCATTACCCATTGCCGCTACTTTCGCTTCTTTCTTCATGAGAATGTCAACGATTTCACCTCGAGTCCATTTATATGACAGTATATCCCCGTATTCAAGAATTAAACAGAACCTGTCTGCGACTGAAAAAACCAAACACGATTACCAGAACAAAGAGCCTTACAGACAAGCAGAACTTGAGTCCTGGAAAAAAGCTGTTTAGCTAATGGTCGGCAACAAGAATTAGTTAATCCAATTACAGAAAAAAACAACTCCTGCCCTTAATAGACAGGAGTCATCAGCTAATGCATTTCGCTTTAGAAGCAAGGTGAACTCCATCACCCTTTGATTTTATTATTTCTACTGCATAAATTTTATATTAGCTACTCAACATTGTCAACTCATTACGATGTTCTTCAAAACATCCTTTTTGAGGTCTCTACTACTTAAATTTTACAGTACCAAAGACCAGCCAAGTTAAGCTAAAGTTTACTCAGCTGGTCTTTTGCTTATATAACTATTCCCCAGTAAAATTAGGCTCCCGCCGCTCTATAAAAGCTTGTAACCCTTCCTGGGCATCCTTGCTGCTCATTAATGGTTGTAGTTCTTTAAACATAGTACTCAAAGCAGCTTTAGGACCGTGAACGCGTGCTCTGCGGGCCGAAGCTAATGCTCCCTGAACCGCCAATGGTGCCGCCTTGGCTATCCTTTCCGCTATTTCCAAAGCCCGGTCAAATTGCTCTCCCGGCTCCACCAATTCCTGAACCAGACCAAGGCGATAAGCTTCCGGTCCACTCATCTCATCACCAGTTAAAATATAACGCATAGCATTACCCCAGCCAATCTCCTCAAACATACGGACTGTTGCCCCACCAACCGGGAATATGGCCCGTTTGACTTCCAACTGGGCTAAGCGTACGTCCTTGGCGGCAACCCGAACATCGGCGGCCAGCAGCAACTCAAAACCGATAG
>DUMX01000302.1 GCA_012839665.1 Gelria sp. | reverse complement strand
TTCAGTGTTAATCATAAGAAATCAGTGCCCTTCAGTGTCTAATCCCCGTCTATTCCCGTATTAACTTGATTATATCGTCACAATAAGTTTCGGGGAAATAGGAGGTCAAGTCTATGTGTTCCAGGGCCTGGCGTAAATCTTCATCCCGGTAAGGTACGCCAATAAGGTGCTGCTCAATGGTCTCGATATCACCGGTGGCAAAAAAATCACCGTAGATTTTGCAATCTGTTATTAAACCCTTTTTAACATTGATACGAAAGTCAATACTACCCCAATCAAAACGCTGAAATTTGCGCACATTAAAAGGGGGAGAAAAACCATAAACCCATTCCCAGCGGCAAAATTTATTATCGCGCAGAGATTTTACAGCAGACAACTCGGATGAACTTAGTTCCCGGCACTCCCTATTTTTATTTATGGTATTACTAAGAATATCCTGGAATTCTTCAATGCTCACAAGTGATGAGATGTGCTTGCTAATGTTAGTTACCCTGCTTCTGACTGATTTAACTCCTTTGGAGCTTATTTTAGCAGAATCAACCATTAAGGCCTGCTCCATATCCTCCAGGTCAGTATCAAAAAGGATAGTACCATGGTGCATAAGCCGCCCCTGCTGGCGGCACTGGGCATTTCCGGAAAATTTACGGCCCTGTATGCTGATATCGTTACGGCCCTGGTTTTCTGCTTTTACCCCTATAATATCAAGGGCTTTTATCACCGGAGCCGTAAAACGAGTAAAGTCCAGGTTAAGGGAAGGGCTGTCATTTACTATAAAGGTAAAATTAAGATTGCCTAAATCATGGTAAACGGCACCACCTCCGGATATACGACGTACTACGTCTATTCCTTTTTCCTGGATAAAGCTCCGGTTTATCTCTTCAACCGTATTCTGGTTCCTGCCTACTACCACTACCGGGCGGTTTCGCCACAGCAGGAAAATATCCTCCTTGATATCTCTGCGGTTAAGCAGATACTCTTCCAGAGCCAGATTAAAAAAAGGGTCATTCGAATTATTAATTATCTCCAGCATCTTTTCTCCCTTATATCTATTTTCTAACGTTTACGTGGGGAAAGGTGAAGGGCTTGACCGTTAACGTCGAGAATGGCTTCCAGCAGGGCTTCTCCCAGGGTGGGGTGAGCGTGAATAGTACCGGCAAAATCCGAAGTCTTTACCCCTTCTTTTACCAGTATGGTTCCTTCCAGTATTAAATCACTGGCATGCGGGCCAATAATATGTACACCACGAATAACATCATCTTCATCAGCAATTACTTTGACCAGGCCATCAGTTTCACCCAGGGTCAGCGCCTTCCCGTTGGCAGCAAAATTAAATTTACCTATCCGATATTTTAACCCCTGGCTTATGCATTCTTCTTCACTCATACCTATAGTAGCAATTTCCGGGAAGGTAAAAATACAACTGGGAACAGCATTATAATGTAGCTTACTACTATGCCCCGCCATCTTCTCTACCGCCACTATTCCTTCTTCGGAAGCCACATGAGCCAGCATCAGACCACCGATTACATCGCCAATAGCATATATGCCCGGAACCGTGGTAGCAAAGTTTTCATCTACCTGGATAAACCCCTCTTCATCAGTAACGATACCCAGCTTCTCCAGGTTTAATCCTTCCGTTAAAGGTCTGCGCCCGGCAGCAACCAGAACCAGGTCAGCAGGAATCTTAATATCACCTTTTTTACCATTAGCCGTAAGTAGCAGTTCCTTTCCGTTTTGTTCTACTTTCTCTACAGTAGTAGCGCTGTGCACGGTTAATCCCTGTCTTCTTAGGAAAACTCCCATGCGCCTGGTGATTTCACGGTCTAACTGATTCAATACGGAAGGCAAGTATTCAACAACTGTTACCTTACTGCCGAAGGAATTAAAAATACAGGCAAATTCCAGGCCGATTACCCCACCTCCAATAATAGCCAGGCGAGATGGCACTTCGTTTATTTGCAGTAAAGCGCTACTATCAACTACCCCCTCCAGTTCCAGACCGGGGATAGGTAGAGAGGCACTGGTAGAGCCAGTAGCCAGCAGTATCCGGGCTGCTTTAAATTCCTGTCCGGAAACAGCAACCGTGTTTTGGTCCCGCAATGTGGCCTGCCCTTTGACAACTTCAACCCCGTAATCAGCCAGGAGTTTTTCTACTCCGGCAGTCAGGGTTTTTACTATCCGTTCCTTACGTTCCCGGGCTTGTTCCATGCTGAATTTTAATCCTGTTACCGAAATGCCAAACTCTTCTACCCGGGATAAATCCCGCATTATTTCAGCGTTGCGGTAATAGGCTTTTGTAGGTATGCAACCATGGTTAAGGCAGGTACCTCCAACAGCATCTTTCTCTACCATAGTTACGGTCATACCCAATTGCCGGGCTCGAATAGCTGCTACATACCCACCCGGTCCCCCTCCGATAATAACTAAATCCTTCACTTCATACCAATCTCCTATATAGGAATTTTGAATTAAGAATCATCTTCCCACTTAACAACAGGTTTGCGGGCGGCGGTGACTTCGTCCACTCTGGTGATAACTGCATTATGAGGTGCATTGGTTACAATTTCGGGATGGTTGCGGGCCTCTTCTGCTATACTGGCCATAGCCTGCAGGAAATCATCCAACCGCTCCCGGGTCTCAGTTTCGGTAGGCTCTATCATTAAAGCCTCCTTTACAATTAAGGGGAAATAAACCGTGGGAGGATGAAAACCATAATCAGTTAAACGTTTAGCAATATCCAGGGTAATCACCCCGTTCTCATCCACTTGCCGTTTGGCAGTAGCAACAAATTCATGCTTGCACAAACGGTCAAAGGGAATATGGTAATCCTTTTTCAAATGCTGCCGCAAATAATTAGCGTTCAGTACTGCCTGCTGGGCAGCATCCTTGATACCCTCAGCCCCTAAGGCGAGAATATAAGCATAAGCCTTCACTATCACTCCGAAGTTGCCATAGAAGTTTTTCACTTTACCTATAGATAGTGGGCGGTCATAGACAAAAATATATTTGTCATCCTTTTTGTCTACCATAGGAACGGGTAAATAATCAGCCAGGTAAGACTTCACCCCTACCGGACCGGAACCGGGGCCTCCGCCCCCATGAGGAGTAGAAAAGGTTTTGTGCAGGTTAAGGTGCACCACATCAAAACCCATGTCACCCGGGCGCGATATACCCATTACCGCATTGAGGTTGGCACCGTCATAGTAAAGCAATCCTCCGCCATCATGAACTACGGCGGCAATATCCTGAATTTCTTCTTCAAATAATCCCAGGGTGTTAGGGTTAGTCAACATTAAGCCGGCTATTTCAGGACTCATCTTACTCTTCAGATCTTCCAAATCCACCAGACCGCGGCGGTTAGATTTAACCTCTACCACATCATAGCCCACCACATTGGCAGTAGCAGGATTAGTTCCATGGGCAGAGTCCGGTACCATCATTTTAGTCCGACCCTGGTCATTGCGGCCCTGATGATACGCTTTAATTATCATGACTCCGGTCATCTCACCATGAGCTCCAGCTGCCGGTTGCAAGGTAACAGCATCCATGCCGGTAATTTCCGCTAACATATTTTGCATATTATAAAGCAGTTCCATAGCTCCTTGTACTGTTTCTACGGACTGATAGGGATGAATGCTAGTAAATCCGGGCAGGCGAGCAGCCCATTCATTTATTTTGGGACTGTACTTCATGGTGCAGGAACCCAGGGGGTAAAAGCCATTGTCCACTCCATAAGCTCTATGGGAAAGGTCAACGAAATGCCTTACCGCCTCTACTTCACTAATATCAGGCAATGCCGGGGCAGTTTCCCGTAAAAAAGAAGCGGGAATACTAGATGTGATATCTACTTCCGGTATATCGGCTGGAGGTAGAGTAAAAGAATTACTTCCCTTCAGATTTTTTTCAAAAATCAGTTTACTCATTATGCCTCACCTCCTAATACCGCAACCAATTGGTCGATTTCCGCTCCGGTTCTCTTCTCGGTAAAAGCCAGCAACATAGCATCTTCTAACTCGTAACCACCAATTATCCCATTTTCCAATAGTCGGCGGTTGGCCCTGGCCGGGTCATCAAGTAATACGGCAAATTCGCGGAAGAAAGGCGCCTTATATTTTAGTTTTAATCCGGCCTTCTCCAGTTCCCGGGCCGCGTAAACAGCCAGCTGATGGCAGCGCACAGCAATAGCTTGCAGTCCCGTACTGCCTATGAGGGTTAAATACATAGTAGCTGCCAATGCATTTAAGGCTTGATTGGAGCAGATGTTGGAATTGGCCTTTTCCCGTCGAATATGCTGCTCCCGCGCCTGCAGGGTCAAAACAAAAGCCCGTCTGCCTTCAGTATCAGTAGTTTGTCCGACAATACGACCGGGTAATCGACGCAGAAATTTTTTAGTGGCCGCAAAAAATCCCAGGTAAGGTCCGCCAAAACTAAGACTATTACCCAATGCCTGTCCCTCTCCTACTACGATGTCTGCTCCCACATCTGCCGGTGGTTTTAAAATAGCCAGTGAAATAGGATCTACGGCCATAACCAGGAAACCTTTATTCCGGTGTACGGCATCAGCCAATTTCTCTACCTCTTCCAGGTGGCCAAAAAAGTTGGGTTGCTGAATTACCACACAAGCGGTATCTTCATCTATTAATGAAATCATTTTTTCGAGGTCACAAACTCCTGCGGTGGAGGGTACAATAACTATCTCCATTTTTCCTGAAATAGCGTAGGTTTGTAAGATTTGCTGGTATTCCGGATGGACCGTATCTGGAAGCAGGACTTTTTTGCCTTTAGAATTAGCACAGGCTAAGACGCAGGCCTCAGCCAGGGCGCTACCGCCATCATACATAGAAGCATTGGCTACATCCATACCAGTCAGCATACAAATCATACTTTGGTACTCAAATATGGACTGTAATATTCCCTGGTTTATCTCCGCCTGGTAAGGGGTATATGCTGTATAAAACTCGGAGCGCAATAACAGCTGGTCTATGGCCGCAGGTATATAATGGTCATAAGCCCCTGCACCTAAAAAACAAGGGTAATCCTCAGTATTCAGGTTTTTAGCTGCCAGTCCTTTTAGCTCCCGAGTTAGCTCGATTTCACTGCGACCCGGCCCCAGTTTAAGTTTACGGTCTAGTCTGATAGCCTCGGGGACGTCAGAAAAAAGCTCATCCAAACTGTTAAAACCAGCACTGCGGAGCATATCCTCTACTATAGCTGGTGAATTGGGGGTGTATTTCATTGGTGTTTCCTCTACTCCTGTTCTGCACAAAAGGCTTCATAATCTGCGGGAGACATGAGGTCCTCCAGTTCGTCCGGATCGCTGATATTAATAACAGCAATATGATTGCTATAAGGTTCCTCGTTAAGTAGTTCCGGGAGGTCTTCCAATTCTATGTTGCTCTCCACCACGGTACCACTAACCGGACTATAGACCGAAGAAACTGCCTTAACTGACTCTACCACGGCAATTGCATCTCCAGTAATAACCTCGGTTTCCAGTTCGGGCAATTCTACAAAAACTATGTCACCCAGTTGATCTTGGGCATAGTCAGTAATGCCCAGGTAAACCTGCTCGCCCTCCACCCTGATCCATTCATGCTCGGTGGTATATAGCAGGTCTTTCGGTACTTCCATTAATTATCCCTCCATATTATTTACTTACTTTTGGTGTTTTTACTGTAAAATATTCCTCTGGCTATTCTAGCTTTAACTGCTTTATTACGTATAATGATATCTATTTCTTCACCGGGCTGGTTATATTGCTGTTTTATAAGGGCCAGCCCAATGGCCTTTTTTAAAGTAGGTGCGTGTGCACCGGTAGTAACCCAGCCTATATTAATGCCGTCTTTTTCTACCTGGTAATGGGAGCGGGGTATACCCTTGTCCACCATTTCAAACTCCACCAGTACCCGCTCCGGGTTAGCCTGTTTCTGTTTAGCCAGAGCTTCTTTGCCTATGAAATCATCATCCTGCAATTTTACAAAATACCCTAGCCCTGCCTCCAGGGGAGTAATATTCTTATCCATTTCCTGACCGTAAAGCGGCAGTTTAGCCTCAAAGCGCAATGTATCTCGGGCTCCCAGACCTATAGGGGTAATATCTTCTCCTCCTGTTTCCAAAATCTTTTCCCACAGATAGGCAGCTTTATCCGGGCTAACATAAATTTCGAAACCGTCTTCACCAGTATATCCAGTTCTGGAAACCAGACACTGAACCCCGGCAATTTTAACATTTGGTTTAAACCAGAAAAACTTGATGCTGCCCAGGTCGGTATCTGATCTTTTTTGCAGTATCCTTTCCGCCTCTGGTCCCTGTACAGCCAGTTGGGCATAACTGTCGGACAGGTTTTCCACTTCCACACCGGAGAAAGCATGCTCCTTAATCCAGGCAAAATCCTTATCCAGGTTGGCAGCATTAACTACCAGCAAAATATTTTCAGAAGAAATTTTATAGACCAAAAGATCGTCCACTATTCCGCCATCAGGGTAACACATGGGAGTATAAATAATCTGATTATCCTGCAGTTGTTTTACATCATTGGTAACCAGATAACGGGTAAATTCCAGTGCTTCAGGTCCGGTAATACTTATCTCACCCATATGGGAAACATCAAAAAGACCAGCCTTTTGCCGAACCATATGATGCTCCTTGATAATCCCGGTAAATTGAACCGGAAGTGCCCATCCCCCGAAATCAATAATCTTACCACCGTATTTTTGATGCATTTTATATAACGGTGTCTGTTTTAGTGACATTTCGCCCCTCCTCATAAACATTTACTATTATAATAGATTAGTTCGTTTCCTTCATCTTCCAGCACAGGGCTTCTAGTCTGTTCTTCTTATCCTCCATTAGTATATTAAAATAATTTGCTCTAAAATGGCAAGAAAATATGAATTAAGTTTATTCTCCCCGGTAAGTATTGCTTAATGCAGAAAACATGGAAGAGACAACGTATCTCCCTGTTACATCAGGGGAGAGCTATCACTTCCAAAATTTTTAAAGTTCTATAATTCTTGGTGCTATATTATTAAACCGTTCCCTGACACCCCAATAAATTTTTGCTCCAGTAAAGTACGAGCCTTTAGCAGAGCCTGCCCCCGATGGCTAATTCGGTTTTTTTCCTCACTGGAAAACTCGCCAAAGGTCCGAGTGTAACCATCAGGAATAAAGAGAGGGTCGTAACCGAACCCTCCTGTACCCCGCTCTTTATAATCAATCCGTCCTTCACATTTACCTTCTACGGTGCAGACATTACCCCGGGGGTCACTAATAGCGATAACGCATATAAACCGGGCCTGCCGTTTCTCTGCATCAAGCCCCTGCAGCATCTGCAGTAGCTTACGGTTGTTTTTCTGGTCATCAGCCTCTTCTCCGGCAAAACGAGCAGAATATATACCTGGTTGCCCTCCCAGAGCATCCACTACTAAACCGGAATCATCAGCCAGGCAGGTAAAACCGGTGTACATAGCTGTAAGACGGGCTTTTTTGCTGGCATTTTCGCTGAAGGTCTGTCCGTCTTCTTCAATTACAGGTGCACCACTCACATCATTTAAACTTATTACCTTAATATTCAAATCGGCCAGCATCTGCTGTAGCTCTTCTATTTTATGCTGGTTGCGGCTTGCCAGCAGTAACTTTAATGTCATTTAGAATTGTTCCTCCAGAATATCCTTTTGTAAATCAACTAATTCCTGTATCCCTTTTTGGGCTAACCCCAGCAGAACATCTAAATCCTGGCGGCTAAATACACTTTTTTCACCAGTACCTTGTATTTCCACTAAATTACCTTTACCAGTCATTACTACGTTCATATCCACATCCGCACTAGAGTCTTCAATATAATCCAGGTCAAGTAATGTTGTACCTTCCACTATACCCACACTTATAGCCGCTACATAGTCTTTCAACGGTATGTCTTCTATAGTTCCGCTGTCCTTAAGTTTTTTCAGAGCCAGGTAAAGAGCCACAAAACTTCCGGTAACTGATGCGGTTCTGGTTCCACCATCAGCCTGGATAACATCACAGTCAATCCATATAGTTCTTTCCCCCAGCTTTTCCAGGTCAACTATAGCCCGGAGAGACCTGCCAATGAGCCTTTGAATTTCCGAAGTTCTGCCGCTAATTCTGCCCCGGGCGGCTTCACGTGGACTCCTGGTCTCAGTTGAGCCCGGTAATAAAGAGTATTCTGCAGTTACCCACCCGCTGTTACTACCTTTTAGAAATGAAGGTACCCGCTCCTCCACCATGGCCGAACAGAGCACCCTGGTATCACCAGTTTCAATCAAAACCGAACCATCCGGATGTTTTAGAAATCCGGGTATAATTCGGACTGGTCGCATTTCGTCATTTAACCTTCCTGAAGGTCTGTTCATTAAACTACACTCCTCATCAGGTCTTAGCCTTTCGTTTTTTTAGATTTTACATAATATTCTACGTGGTAATGGTTTTGTTAGCAATTGTTTGTTTTTACTCCTCACTATATACGCAACAACCCAGAGCTCCATTGAAAAGAGGTTCCGGTAAATCTATTACCCGGCAACCAGTCTCTTTAGTAATTATATCCTTTAATGCCCGGTTTAACGAACCTCCACCGGACATAATAATAATATCACTATGAAGTTTACGCAGCATTGTGGAAAAACGCTTGTAAAGGGCATAGTTAACCCCAGCTGCCAGCCGCTCCAAGGAACAGCCTTCTACTATACGAGCAATAATTTCCGTTTCTCCGAAAATGGCGCAGGTGGAACTTAGTTCAACCGGGTCTTTGCTATATGAAGCCAACTCCTGCAGGCTAATTCCCAGTACTGCAGCCATGTTTTCCATATAGCGTCCAGAACTGGCAGCACAGCGGTCATTAGTCATAAAATCTACGGGACGGGATTTTCTAATTTTAATTACCTTGGTATCCTGTCCTCCGATATCCAGCAAGGTAAAATCACTCAGTTTGCTCTGGTATACTGCCCCCAAGCTATGAGCCTGAATTTCCGGTATTTGTACCGCTCCTTCTAGCTCCACCGTTATTTTGCCGTAACCGGTAGCAACGATATCTTCCCGGGGTAATTGCAACCGTTCCCAGTCCAATTGCAACCGGTTGTTTATATTCTTCCCAAAATGGCGATAAAACTCAATAGTATCATAAGCCTTCTGTTCAACTATTTCCCCATCTATAAACCTTATGATTTTTACGCTTCTGGAACCTAAATCTATACCAATCACTAAAGCCTGTCCTTTCCGAATAAATAAAACAGTGCAAGTACACACAACCACTTATGAAAATAGTTGCACCGGTATTACGACAACATGACGGAACGGCACAGGGGCCGTTCCCTACACTTCCCACCGGAGGCTGCCGTGT
>DUMX01000301.1 GCA_012839665.1 Gelria sp. | reverse complement strand
TTAAGGGTAAAGGCTGTTCTTTCATGGAGGACCAGGTAGATTGGCACGGCGTAGCCCCCAAACCTGACGAAGTTGAAAAAGCCCTGGCGGAATTAGATGTCTAAATAATCCTATTAGGAGTTGAAGTAATGTTGGAGAAACAGGCGACAAGAGATGCTTATGGGAAGGCCCTGGTGGAATTGGGCAGTTTGCATGACGATATTGTAGTATTGGATGCAGACCTTTCTAAATCCACTAAAACAATAAATTTTGCTAAGAAATTTCCGGAGCGCTTTTTTAATGCTGGTATTGCCGAGCAGAATATGATGGGGATGGCTGCGGGGCTGGCAGCAGCAGGTAAAGTGGTTTTTGCCAGTTCCTTTGCTATATTTGCCACCGGTCGGGCCTTTGAGCAGGTGCGTAATTCTATAGCTTATGCTAATTTAAATGTAAGAATCTGTGCCACTCATAGCGGCATAACCGTAGGTGAAGACGGAGGTTCCCACCAATCGGTGGAGGATATTACCCTTATGCGCAGTATACCCAATCTAACTGTAATCGTACCTGCGGATGGGGTAAGCACTCGTAAGGCTCTTTTTAAATTATATGAGCATAATGGTCCGGCTTACCTGCGCCTGGGGCGTCCAGCCTTACCGCTTATTTATAAAGATAACCTTGATTTTCAAATTGGCCAGGGCATACAGCTTCGTGAAGGGCAGGATGCTGCTATTATTGCTTGTGGAGCTATGGTAGCTTTGGGCTTGCAGGCAGCGGAAATTCTGGAGGCGGAAGGGATACAGGTGACCGTAATTGATATGCACAGTATCAAACCTTTGGATAAAGATTTAATTATTCGCTCTGCCCAGCAGACCGGAGCCCTACTTACTGCCGAGGAACATACCATTATCGGAGGATTGGGCAGTGCGGTCTGCGAAGTAGTAAGTGAGAATTATCCGGTACCGGTAATAAGGATGGGAATTAACGATGTTTTCGGACAGTCCGGTACTCCTGATGAGCTAATGCAACATTATGGTCTAACGGTTGAGAAAATAGTCCAAAACATTCATATTTTATTAAAAAAGAAGAAGAAATAAAAAGGAATTTATATCATTATTGTAGAACCACCAATATTGGTGGTTCTTTTTATTTGGAGGTAATTGGATGCTAGTTCAGTTTTATAATGTCTCCAAAATCTATCCCAATGGTGTTAAGGCACTGGATGATATTTCGCTTAAAATAGACCGGGGTGAATTTTTATTTCTGATGGGTCCCAGTGGTGCGGGAAAATCTACCCTGGTTAAAATGTTGTTTCGGGAGGAACTTCCCACCCGGGGACAAATATTCCTGGCTTCCCGAAGTATAGTAAGGATGAAACGGGGGGATGTACCTCGTTTAAGGCGAAACATTGGGATTGTATTTCAAGATTTTAAGCTGTTAGAAAACAAAACTGTTTATGAGAATATTGCTTTTGCTATGGAAGTAGTCGGTACCAGCAGCAGGGAGATAAAAGAGCGGGTTATGGAAGTAATTAATATGGTAGGGCTGAAAGGCAAGGAGAATTCATTTCCCGGAGAACTATCCGGTGGTGAACAACAGCGGGTAGGAATTGCCAGGGCTCTGGCTAACCGTCCCCTGCTTTTGATTGCGGATGAGCCTACCGGGAACCTGGATATTGACACTTCCCATGAAATAATGGAATTATTGTTCGATATTAATCGCATTGGAACTACTGTTATTATGGCTACCCATGCCCGGGAATTAGTAAAACCTGCCGGCAAACGGGTGCTTATGTTGGATAAGGGCAGAATCGTAGCTGATAATCCGCCCGGGGAGTTAGTCTTATGAGGCCGGGAAGTATTATTTATTTTTTGCGGGAAGCCTTTAAATCACTATCCCGCAACCGTTTGTTAAGCATTGCTACTATTTCCACGGTGGCGATTTCTATATTAATCCTGGGTTTTGCGGTGTTATTAACTATTAATGCCGGTGCGCTGATGCAGGATCTGGAATCAGATGTAGAAATTGTAGCTTTTTTGGATAAAAAATTAACTAAATCACAGATTACTGATATTAAGCAGGATTTGACGGCAGTTTCCGGAGTAAAATCGGTTAAATTCGTTTCGCGGGAGCAGGCCCTGGCCAAAATGCAGGAGAAATATGGCGGAAATGAGTATAATCTGAAAGAAACTCTGGGTAAAAACCCGCTGCCCCATAGTTATGAAATTAAGGCCGATGATCCCCATAACGTTCCCCAGATTGCCGGCCAGGTGAGTAAAATTGACGGGATTTACAAGGTTAATTATGGGCAGGGAGTGGTAGAGCGGTTATTTAAAGTAACCCGCTGGGTACGTATTGTCAGCATAGTGTTCATTGTTTTACTAGTATTTGCTGCTGTATTTTTAATTGCCACTACTATTCGTTTGGCTATATTTGCCCGGCGTAAAGAGATTTATCTGATGAAGCTGATTGGCTCTACAGATTGGTTTATTCGCTGGCCCTTTTTTATCGAAGGAGTTTTTATGGGGGCAGTCGGAGGGCTTATAGCTATTTTAATACTGGCAGCAGGTTATAGCTCTTTGATTGGTCATATGGATACGATGTTTTTCATACCCCTGGTTACCAGTCCCAAAATATTACGCAACATTTATATTGGTCTTTTGGTCTGCGGCGCCACTTTGGGAGTCCTGGGAACCTGGGTATCTTTGAATAGATTTTTAGATGTCTAAAATAATGGAATTGGTTATATATTACATACGGGGAGGATGGAGAGAGTGAGAAGGTTAAGAAGTGGGTTAGCAGTTTTTTTATCACTGGTACTATTAATTGGGGTCATTTTCCCTGTTTATGCAGATAACGTTCAGGAACAACAGCGGAAGCTGCAGGATGTCAACCGGCAGATTGACCAACAGCGCAGTAATGTAAATCAGGCCAAGAAAAAGGAAAAAACGGTTATAGGGCAGATTTCCGGTTTAGACCAGGATATTAATAAGACTGAAGCAGAGATTAAGCAAATTGATGAACGTATCGCTTTTTTGGAAAAAAGCATTGCGAAAACTGAAGAAGACATAAAGGTTAGTGAGGAGGCTCTGGCTGAGCAGAGCGATATTCTAAGTGAACGCCTGGTATTCATTTATGAAGAGGGTGGCGATGTCTCTTACCTGGAGGTTTTACTTTCTGCTACTGATATCAAGGAATTCTTAACCCGCTATGACTTTTTAAATATGATAGTTGAGCAGGATGTAGAGCTTATTAAAGAGATTAATAAAGAGAAGAAGGAGCTTGCGCTTAAAAAGTGTGACTTAGAAATAAAGCAAAAAGAATTAATGAACATTCAGACCAGTCAGATTAGTCAGAAAGAAATCCTGGATTCGCAAAAGGAAGAGAAACAGAAGCTGTTGGGCAATGTACGTCAGGAAAAGAAAGCACTTGAGCAGGCTTTGGATGAGTTGGAACGGACTTCCCGGCAGTTGGAGACTATAATCCGCCAGTACCAGTCGGGTAGTACCGGTTCCCAGGTGGGTACCGGGGTATTTACCTGGCCTACCCCGGGGTATACTCAAAGAACATCACCATATGGCATGAGACTTCATCCCATATTAGGTGAAAGAAGAATGCATACGGGAATTGACATAAAAGCACCAATGGGGGCTACTATAGTAGCGGCTGATAGCGGCACCGTTATGTTCGCCGGTTGGATGTCGGGATACGGACAGGTGATAATTATCGACCATGCTAATGGTTTATCTACGCTCTATGCACATCAATCCAGTTTTTTGGTGAGCAAAGGTACTAATGTGAGCAAGGGGCAGGCGATAGGAAAAGTAGGTAGTACGGGCTGGAGTACCGGGCCTCACCTGCATTTTGAGGTTCGTATTAACGGAACTCCCACCAACCCCGCTGGATATGTTTAATAGATTATTAGCAATAAGCCAGGGACCCCCTGGCTTATTTTTTTTAATTGGATAAAAATATAACAAATCTATATAATGAATAAGAAAAGAATTAGAATTAAGAATTAGTTTTGGTGGTGGAAGTTTGAAAAAGAATGCTTTTTTTAAGGCGATAAATGCCTTCCTGGCGGTAGCAGGTGCTATTTTTGTAGTCGGAATGGTGTACATTTTTTTAACTAATGCCGGTGGTTTAAGTACCTTTATCGGTGTGTGGAGCCTGGTTAAGACTCAATCTTTGTATGATATTAATGATTCTAAAGTTTTTGAGGGTGCAGCTGCGGGCATAGTATCGTCAATTAATGACCCTTATTCGGAATATCTGGATAAAAGCACCTGGCAGGATTTAAAAATTCGTTTGGATGCCAAGTTTGGTGGTATTGGAGTCTATATTTTGCAGGATGATCAGGGTAGACTAAAAATTTTATCGCCTATTAAGGGTACTCCTGCATACAAGGAAGGCATTAAGCATGGGGATATTATTACTAAAATAAATGATGAAAGTGCAGTAGGTATGAGCCAGGATGAGGCTGTGCATAAGATGAGGGGGGAGCCGGGAACCCAGTTATTACTAAGTGTTTACCGGGCTTCCGATGGCAAGGAACATAATTTTCGGATTATCCGGGAGATAATTAATGTGCCTTCAGTAGAGGCTAAGGTTATAGATAGTGCTAATCAGATAGGTTATATCAGTCTTAATCAATTTGGTTCGCGGTCAGCTGTGGAGATTAAAGAGAGTCTAAATGACTTGCTGGAGGATAAGAAGGTCAGGGGCCTTATTCTGGATTTGCGTAATAATGGCGGGGGCGATTTCGATGTTTCTATTGATATTGCCGGTATATTTCTGGATGGGGATAAGGTCGTCAGTAATGTCGATGCCCAGGGCAATGAGAAGGTTTATCGGGCCAGCAAGGGTAAAGTGGATATTCCTCTGGTAGTGCTGGTGAATGAAGATAGCGCCAGTGCTTCTGAAATTCTGGCCGCCGCTTTGCGGGATAATCAAAGGGCGGTTCTGGTAGGCAAGAAAACTTTCGGTAAGGGTTTGGTGCAAACCGTATTTCCTCTGCGTAATGGCGGGGCTTTGAAACTAACTACCGCTAAATATTATACCCCCAGTGGTATAGACATTAACGAAGTTGGCATAACTCCTGATTATGTAGTAGAGAACAGTGATGATCAAGACCTTCAACTCGATAAAGCCATATCACTCTTGAAGAAACAAGTGTATTAGGAATTGAGAATGGCAAAGTTCAGTGGTAACCCAAAATACGGGGTTAATTCTCAATTCCTAATACACTTGTTTCTTCAAGAGTGATATGGCTTTATCGAGTTGA
>DUMX01000300.1 GCA_012839665.1 Gelria sp. | reverse complement strand
CAGAAGCCGTACGTAATCTGGATAAACTAAATGGAAAAGGCCGGGCTCTGGTAAACACTCACATGGTAGTACCCCCAACCGTATACCTGGGAATATCTCAGTACCCTGATGAACAGCTTACTGATTTTCTAAAAGAACAAACTTCAGGATTAGTTTTGATAAATGCTAATGAATTGGCCGCCCAGGCTGGTAGTACTAAAGCCATCAGTGCGGTGATGTTAGGAGCTTTTGCCGCACTATGCCCCGATATTGACGGAGCCGGGCTGCTGGAGGAACTTCTAACCCGCCTGCCACAGCGGGTGCAGGAAATAAATACCCGGGCATTTAAGCTGGGAAAAGATTTTGTGGAGGGAGAGACGAGATGAGCCAGGCAATAGAGTTTATTCGAGACGAATACCAACCAGTATTACTTAAGGAAAAACAGTCGCTTCTTTTGAGGCAATTGATGGAGCGCCTGCAGGAATACTCCTGCTTTTACCGAAAAAAACTGCAGCAAGCCGGAATTAGTTTTAATGACATTAAATCCATCGATGATATTAAATACCTGCCCTTTACTGAAAAGGAGGAATTGCGGCAGGAAGAAGCCTTAGCCTTAATGGCAGCACCGGAAGAGGAAGTTATTCGTATTCATTCTACTTCCGGCACTACCGGTAAACCGGTTATTGTTCCCTACACCCGCAAGGATGTGGATGATTGGGCAGAAATGATGGAACGCTGTATGCGCATGGTGGGTATTAAGAGCAGTGACCGGGTGCATATTACTCCCGGATATGGCCTATGGACAGCCGGTATTGGATTTCAGACTGGTTGTGAACGATTGGGTGCTATGGCAGTACCTATGGGACCAGGTAATACCGATAAACAACTGGCTATGCTGTTAGATATGCAGGCTACGGTTTTGATTGGTACTGCTTCTTATGGACTGTTACTGGCCGAGGAGGCGAAAAAACGCGGCATTGCTGACCAGCTCAAGCTGCGCAAAGCCATTTTTGGTTCGGAACGCTGGGGAGACAAGATGCGTACCCGAATGGAAGAAATTTTAGGAGTGGAGACCTATGATATATATGGTCTTACTGAAATCTACGGCCCCGGTATCGGTATTGACTGTGATTTACACTGTGGTATTCATTATTTTCCAGAATATATCTATTGTGAGATAATCGACCCCCAAAGTGGGGAAATCCTACCTCCGGGAGTACTGGGGGAATTAGTTATAACTACTCTGACCAAGGAAGGAATGCCCCTCCTGCGATACCGCACCCGTGACCTTACCTATCTGGACCCGGAACCATGTAAATGCGGTCTGCCCTATCCTTTAATGGGTCGTATATTGGGACGTAGTGATGATACGGTTAAAATAAAGGGAGTCAATGTATATCCCGGACAGGTGGAAGATGTCATCCGCATGACTCCGGGCTTATCCAGCGAATACCAAATGATAATTGACCGGGAAGATGGTAAGGACTCGGTCTTGATTCGGGTAGAAGAAGACCCCGAACGCCATAATTCTAAAGTAGCTCAGGAATTTAAGCAAAATATTAAGGCGGTAATTAATATCATCGCCGATGTGGAAGTAACCCCCTACCAGACCCTACCCCGCAGTGAAAAGAAGAGTAAGCGGGTATTTGACCGGCGTAACCTGGACTAAAATTAAAACCGAAAAACCCTCCGGAAATTACCAGATTTACCGGAGGGTTTATTATTATCCACGTATTCCTTTTAAAGTCCCCTGAATTCACCCTTCGGGTACCACTGATGCTCCTGTTAATGCAATTAAGGTTGCCGCGTCAAATACAAAAACTTAACTCTTCACTTCGTATTCCACATCAGTATAACCCTGAGATTGAGATTTTTTAATCAGCTTATGGTAAACCCCCTCGGGAATAAATTTTACCGCCAGGTTGATTATATCCTCCATCAGCGCCAATAAATCTTTATTCCCATCCCAGTATGATAGCAGAGTTTCCTGGCTGACGCTATCCATCATTCTTTTTAACACCAGGGATATTAGTAAAATATCGTCTAATTGCCCCAGGAAAGGTATCATATCGGGGAGAAAATCCCAGGGAGATAACACATAGGCTATAGTCCCTAGTAAAAGAACCCGGTCAGTCTTGCTAACATTTACATCCTGGACCAACCGATA
The DNA here is from genome assembly GCA_012839665.1 of Gelria sp. GTDB lineage: Bacteria > Bacillota > Syntrophomonadia > Syntrophomonadales > Syntrophomonadaceae > UBA4844. The sequence continues at coordinate 4,575 of DUMX01000300.1, read as the reverse complement.
AATAAGTTTTAAGAAGTTGGGTATAAACAAAAGACTTTCTTTTAATGTAGTCACAGCAGCACTTTGATTTACGTCTTGACCCATACTACACCCCCTCTTAGGTAGTATGACTCAATAACTAAAAAACTATTTTCCGGCCCCGGATATTTATGCTTAAAATTATGCCTACTGCTATTAAATTAGTTAGCATAGAGCTACCCCCATAGCTTAGAAATGGCAGCGGTATTCCAGTAACCGGCATTAATCCAATTGACATACCGATACTCTCAAAAATATGAAATAGCCACATAGCAGTAATACCCAATACCACCAAAGTACCATAAAGCTCCTTGGCATTATAGCTAATATTAATAGCCCTGAATATCAAAACACCATATAGTACAATAACGCCAGCTGCACCTATAAATCCCAGTTCTTCACCAATAACCGCATATATAAAGTCAGTATGATGCTCAGGTAAAAAGTTCAATTGAACCTGAGTACCTTTAAACAAGCCCTTACCGGTAAGCCCACCAGAACCAATAGCTACCAGCGACTGGATAGTGTTCCATCCGAACCCTCGTCCCCCCTGCCCATCATTATAGGGATCCACAAATGCTATCAGACGCTTTATCTGGTAATCCTCCAGGGGAAGAGGCAAACCAAATTTGACATGAGCAATAAACAGTAATACTGCCAGCAGTACACCCGAAAAAAGTAGGGTCAGGAGAATTTTGGGATTGGCTCCGGCAACATACATCATAACCAGGGTTATGGCTATGTATACTAGTCCGGTGCCCAGGTCAGGCTGCATTAATATTAATAAAAAAGGTAGGCCTATATAAGCAAAACAGGGAAGCATTTGCGCCAGAGTATCCAATTCCCCTTTACGATTGTTTAGAAAATCAGCAAAAGCTAGTATTAATAAAATTTTAGTAAACTCCGCCGGCTGTACCGCAGGTAGGGAACCAATACTAATCCAACCGGTAGTTCCCCGCACTTCTTGACCAAATACCAATACCAATATTAATAAAAAAACTGAAAATCCATATAGAAACCAGCTATATCTCCTCAGTTCTACATATTCATAACGCAGGATAATGATAATAGCTATAATGCCCAATGCTATAGAAAAAATCTGTTTTTTTAAGTAAAAGTAGGGATCGCTGGAAATGCTATTACTGGCACTGGTCAGAACTACCAGCCCAAAAATCAGGATAATTAAGAGGGTTATGACAAAGGTTTTATCCATAAACTTGAGACGCTTTATTTCCAAAACTCTATACCTCCCTGTCCCATTATAAAGCTTACGAAAATAAAGTGTCCAGCTTACAATTACCTTTGCTGCAGCTGTTCCAGTTTGGATTCTATTCTGCCCAAGCTTTTTTCAATCCGACCCATTGTTCTAATCAGCCATATTATAAATATTATAGGAACAGCAATAATAGCAATATAGACCAATATTAAAATTAATTCCCAGGGGCCAAACATTTTTTCTATCACCTGCCTCGTCCAAATTTAACCTGCGGGAAACAAAAGAAATCCACTGTACTTTTTCCGCAATTTCCTATTTCCCCATATACACTGCTATCCCATCGGCTATGGCCTGAGCGGCCAAATCCAAGAAATACTCCTGCTGCAAAAGCATTTCTTCTTCAGGATTGCTGATGAAAGCTACTTCCACCAGAGCTGAAGGCATAGTGGTATTTCTTAAAACAGCGTAGTTGGCAGTTTTCACTCCCCGGTCAGGGCGTTTAAGTTTGGCTATTAGTTGGCGTTGCAGGTTTTCGGCCAGGGATTTGCGCTCATCCAACTGCAGGAAGAGCAGGTCATTATCCACAGGCGCATAATAGTAGGTCTCAGTACCCTGGGCAACAGGGTTATTTAAAGCACTGTTAGCATGTATAGAAACAAACAGCCCGGGATTCAGCCGGTTAGCAATCTCACTGATTTCATCTCGCCCTTTCGTTAATTCCAGATATATATCAGTAGTACGGGTATATTCCACCTCGATACCTTTCTTCTTAAGCAGTTCACCAGCTTTTAGTGCTATTTTCAGATTTACATCCTTTTCGTTAATATTGGCTCCGCGAGCTCCGGTGTCCTTGCCACCATGGCCCGGATCCAGGACTACCAGATTTTCACGCCGAGCTTTAATTTGCCCCCGGTCTACCAGTAGTATGTTAATGTCGCTACCATCTGTACTCTTGCCGACCGTATATTTACCCAGGTCACCGGTGGTGTTAACCCGAATTATAGTAGTGACACCATCCGCCTTTCCGGTTATTTCCTTGAATGTCATATTTTTAATAAGAGTACTATCATCAAATTCATACTCATCCTGAGCTCTGCCTTTCTGAACTCCTTCCAGCCTAACTTCAATGCTATCTCCGCTTTTACTCCTGGTATATTGAGCCGGGGTAAGAGTTTTTATTACCAGGCGCTCGCCACCGCTGCCAATGCTTTTACGCTGTACACTGCAAATAGTGTTGGAAACGATGAAAACTTCCCGTTTGCCCCCTTCCTGGCTAACGGTCTCATACCGGGTGTTATGGGGGAATTTTATTTCCACTGTTGTATTGTCGCCTACATTCCTGGCTTTAGCTTTGATTTCACCGTTGCTCAGAGATTGCTTAACCAGATTAAGCCCTTCAATCTGACGATTTTTAAATTCATAGATTACTGTATTGCTGCTTTCCTTTATATCAACATCCAGCCTGGCACCAGATTCCATAGCTATTTCTAAACCGTTTTCACCTGTATTAAGAGATAACCATATTACTCCTGGACCAGGTTTCTCTGGTTTGGGTGGAGGTTCTGGTTTTGGTTCTACGGTTGGGTTCTCTGCGGGTAGAGGTTCGTTTCCTTCCCCATCTACATCAACTGCCCAGCCGGGTACCCAGGCGGTACGCCCACCGCGGTTGACCTGGTACCAGCCGTCTCTTTGCGCTAAGATAGCCAGTTGTTCGCCTCGACTGGCACTGTCCACGGCATTGTAAGTAGTGGCAGGTCCACCGTACAAGTTAGTATAGTTATCTCGTATTACCAGGCTACTGGTGTAATTGTCATTACTGGTAGAGCTGGTAATAGTTATAATGCGAGTGCTGTCATCCCAGTCGACTTTACCACCAAAGGCTTCTCCCACAAAACGCAGAGGAGCCAGGGTGCGGTCATTTTTGATTTTAGCCGCTACCTCCAAAGGCCACACCTGCCCATTTACCGTTGGACGAGTAGAGCCAATAGGTAAAACTACTGTAGTAGTCCCCTTGACCGAAGTGACAGTGCGGGTATTGTTATCCCAGTTTACAGTAGCTCCCATGGCTTCGAATATGGCTCTAAGCGGTACCAGGGTACGACCGTTTTCAATAATGGGAGGTACTTCAAAGGTTAACTGACGACCGTCCAGGGTTACGAGCGGTGTACCGGCAGGATTGCTACCAGGTGTTGCCAGAACGGGAACAGCAGTATTAGTAGATTGTACCAGCCATCCAGCTATATAAGCCGTGCTACCATCAGCTTGCTTTATTTTATACCAATCCCCTTCCTCACCTACCACGGAAAGAACATCGCCCTTATTCACGGTTCCCATCGGGGTAGTCTTACTATCTGGACCGCTGCGCAGGTAGACAGTACCTGCAATAACTTCCACCTGATTAATAGATGTTGAGACCGGTGGAATTGGTTGGCTGGGTTCAGGTGTAGAAACAACCTTTTCAGTTTTTTCAGTAAATGAGGACTTTATGTATGCCTGTAAACCGGCTGGAGTTTTAACCTGATACCAGTCACCTTCTATATCCAGTAAAGCGAGGATATCCCCCTTATTTGCCGAACCCACGGGTTCGTAATTAGTTCCGGGGCCAGAGCGCAGATTTACTCCATTGGCTGTAACCTGGACCTGATATTCTTTTTGCAGATTAATAAAGTCGTTACGTACCCAACCATCTAACTGCCCTATTCTTACCTGATACCAGTCGTTTTCGCTACCCAGGATTTCCACCTGATTACCTTGATTAAGCATGCCCAAAATTGTATAAGAGATATCGGGACCAGAGCGAATATGTACGTAATTCTTGTTTATAACACCACTGGCAGCATCAGCACTGAGCAAAAATGAGAAGAAAAACAAGTTCAGTAGAATAACCAACAGCAGTGTTTGCGGTAATTCAGGCGTTCTTAATTTATTTATAATAAATGTAACCCTCGACATTATTTAATAAACCCTCCATCAATTATTCTCTTTTGTCTATAATACACCATTTTAGGTTTTTTGCTTGCAATAAAGGTAATTTTTTCTTTTGTAAATAGTTAAATTTATTGCATTATATTGTTATATGACCTAAAATAAGTTATCTATTAATAATAATCGATAAGGAGCTGAAAATGAATACAAAAGAGAGAAAAAATTTTCTATGGAGAAACGTGCTGCTCTGTTTTTTAGCCGTTGTAATTCTTATAACGGCTGGAGTTTTTAATATTGTTTACTGTTTTAATTTCACTTCGGAATAAAAACCCAACTCCAGCCGTTATAAGAATTACAACGGCTAAAAAACAGAGCAGCACGTTTCTCCATAGAAAATTTTTTCTCTCTTTTGTATT
>DUMX01000299.1 GCA_012839665.1 Gelria sp. | reverse complement strand
GTTTAAAGCCCTCTTTTTTTTGTGGAAATTGACTTTCAAATTTCATACTTTAACTCGCTATCCTTTCCGAGATTCCCTTGCGTTAAAATTGCGAATACTTTAAAATTAAGGCAAAGTAGTCCAGGGAGGGATAATTTATGAAAAAAGAATATCTCTTCTTCCTCGTTTTTGTATTAGCTGCGGCAATTGTTACCGGAGCAACTATTGGCATAATAAGTAACTTCCATTATATAGAGAAACAGGCCAAGGAAAATTTAAGCCAAATAGAATCTGCAGAGCAGCAGGCCTCAGCCTCAAACTCGGGTGAACAAATTGATAGCATTAATAATACTGATAATGAAATAAATAACGCTCATGTAGCTGAGCAGGGATATATGGTTTTAAGTGGAGAAGAAAAACAACAGGTAATTGATATGCTGGTAAGTCTGGGTGCAACTAGAGATGGCGATTATAACGATTTTATTCGTAATTTTCAAAGGAAAAAATCACTTAACCCTACTGGAAGCCTGGACTCACTTACCTTAAATGCCATTATAAATGAAGTTACCCGCCAAAGAGCGGCCCAGATGGCCGGTGGTTAATTTTTGAACAATAAGGAAAGAGTTGGCGCTCTTTCTTTTTTTATAAAAAACTACTATTACAACCCTCTTCTGAATAAAACTGTTCTATATGATAAAGTTTGTGTTAAGATAGAAGAGGAGAGGTGAATAGAAATTGTCCTTAAATCTAGAACTTCACTCAAAAGAATTTCTTTTTTATCCTATTCTCCAAAATATAGATGAGGGCATTTTAATTACCGACACTTCTTTGCAGGTTATTTTCTTCAATGAACACGCAGAAAAAATCTACCACATCGACGCCGAAGATATTATTGGTCAACATGCAGATAACCTCAAACCTGGCCTTAATTTTGAAGCAATGATTAGTAACCAGCAGCAGCTGGTAAAAGATAAAGAAATTATAAACGGTGACGAAGTAGTTGTCGTTAAAGGGTTGCTAGAGTTAGCCCCGGGAAATTTCGCCGCCTACGCCATACTCCGCAATACATACAGTATAGAGGAAAGTCAATTAAATTCTCTATTACAGACTCCCTATGAGGGAATCGTAGTATTTAATGATAACCTGCACCTGATTTATGCCAATGATGTATGTTTTCGCTTTTTCAAGTGTAACTCAAAAAACGAACTTTACGATGAGCTAATCTCGCTTGTTCCTCGTACAAGCCTGCAAGATTCTATGAAGAAGGCAAAACCCGTAGCCGGGAAAATAATTAACCTCCGGGGGAAGTTATTTGAATTGGTTTTTCTACCGGTTATACGCTATAACCGGCCTATAGGTATAATCGTAAAAGGTATTCCAGCTTACCGCCAGGAACGGACCTGGGGGCAAATGGTTGAGCAGTATAAGCACGGAACTGCACAGTATTATTTGGATAACATTATAGGGTCAAACCAGCAACTGGAAATACAAAAAGAGCTGGCAGCTAAAGCTGCCCGTACTATTTCAACAGTTTTAATTACCGGAGAAAGCGGAACTGGTAAGGAAATATTCGCCCATGCTATACATAATATCAGCCCCCGCCGTAAAGGCCCGTTTATTAAGGTAAACTGTGCTGCGGTACCTGAGACTCTCTTGGAATCAGAACTTTTTGGTTATTCTGAAGGGGCTTTTACCGGAGCCCGTAAAGAGGGAAAACCAGGGAAATTTGAACTAGCCAACCACGGCACCATATTTCTGGACGAAATTGGCGACATGTCTCTTTCCATGCAGGCCAAACTCCTAAGAGTACTGCAGGAAAAAGAAGTAGAACGGGTGGGAAGTATCCGTCCCACCAGAGTAAATATACGGGTGATTGCCGCTACCAATCAGGACTTGCATAAACTGGTAGCTGAGAATAAGTTTCGTGAAGATTTATTCTATCGTTTAAATGTGATAGTTCTTAACCTGCCCCCTTTACGGGTCAGAATAGATGATATTCCCGTAATTAGTACGGCTTTATTACAACGCCTTAATCAGGAATTGGGAACCAGGGTTAGCCAAATTAATAATGAAGTAATCGATTGTTTTTGCCATTATGACTGGCCCGGAAATGTCCGTGAACTGGAAAATACCCTGGAACGAGCTATAAATTTTTGTGAGGGCAATACCATTACTTTAGAACATATCCCTCAACATATTAAGACGGGTAGGGTTTCAGCTTCACCAATATCTAATTCACATGGTACTCTGGAAAATTTACTGGAACAACGTGAAAAGGAACTTATAATTGCTACCCTTGAAAACTATGGTGGGAATAAAACCAGAGCTGCTCAAGCTCTAGATATTCATCGCTCAGTACTTTACCGAAAAATAAATAAATATAATATCCATACTTTATAAGCTTTTGTCTCATTTTTGCAACACTGTGGCTCTAGTGTTTCACCCCGGTAACTAGCTAAGGTCGGGGCCTTGTTTGATACCGTCGTTACATGGCGACACAAGGCCCGCCAAAATTAGAAATGGGATAAGCGTTTAAATCAACCTGAAAGTTGAATTTAGCGTGAATTTTAGCGTTTGTTTCCGTGGTGGTACAATAATTGCATAAATATTACTAAGACACCAGAGTCCAACTAATAGTGAGGGGGGTGATGGTAAATAATCCTGGATTGACCCACGTTCTTCAAAATTCGTTGTGTTAGATAAGACAGATATATTTATTAAGGGGGTTACATTAGATGAGTATCGATAAAATTGCTGTACTCGGTGCTGGTACCATGGGTATGGGCATCGCCTGGGCAGTTGCTGCTGCAGGAAAAAAAGTAGTTCTTTATGATCTAACCCAGGAAATTGTTGATAAAACTCTTAGCAGAATTGGTAGAGGTCTCGAAAAAGCTGAAGAAAGGGGTCAGGCTCCTGAAGGTGCCAAAGCTTTTGTAACTGGTAACATTACTGGAACCGCTAACCTGGAAGATATAAAAGATGTTGATTTTATTATCGAAACTGTTCTAGAAAAAATTGAAGTTAAGAAAGATGTATATGGAAAACTCTCAAATATCCTGGACGATGATATTATAGTCGCAACCAACACCTCATCTCTATCTATTACCGAAATTGCTTCCGCTTATAAAAAGCCAGAAAATGTTGTAGGTATGCACTTCTTTAACCCGGCTATGGTTATGCCATTAATAGAGGTTATTCCATGTATTCAGACTGCGCCCGAAGTTGTTGACACAGTTATGGAGCTGTCCAAAGCCATTGGCAAAAAGCCGATTAAAGTTAAAGAAGGTCCTGGCTTCGTAGTAAATAGAATTTTAGTACCTGGTATGAACGAAGCTGCTTTCATCCTTCATGAAGGATTAGCAACTGCAGAAGATATCGATAATGCTATGAAGATGGGTGCTGGCTGGCCCATGGGTCCTTTCACACTCTGTGATATGGTCGGTATCGATATTGCCCTGGCGGTAGCTGAGACCCTGTATGAAGAGACTGGCGATCCTAAATATCGCCCCGCTCCTAATATCAAACAGCATGTCCGCGCTGGATGGTTAGGAAGAAAGACTAAGAGAGGCTGGTATGATTACAGTAAGAAATAATCATTACTGGCAGTAGCGAGTATAGATTAGATAGTTTAAGGGGGTTAATTCATGTCATATAGAGATAAAGAGTATGAAACTATGTTGTTATCAATTGAAGATCCCGGTATAGCAATTATACAGTTTAATCGTCCCAAATCGTTTAATGCCGTTAACAACCAGTTTTTAGATGATATTTATGAGATAGCTACTGGTTGCCACGAGGATCCCGAAGTAAAAGTTATGATTTGTACTGGTAATGAAAATTGCTTCGCTGCCGGAGCCGATATAATAGCAGTATCCAACTATAATGCTTTCGAGGCCCGGAATTTCCTGGACAAAGTTCATAGGGCAGTTTTTGCGGTTGAAGACAACCATAAACCAGCAATAGCTGCTGTTCACGGTCTGGCACTGGGTGGAGGCCTGGAAATTGCTCTGGCCTGCGATATTCGTATAATTGCTGACAATGCTACCTTGGGATTACCTGAAATTAATCTGGGCATTTTCCCGGGTGGTGGTGCAACCCAGAGAATGCCCCGTCAGGTTCCGTTAGGTATC
>DUMX01000298.1 GCA_012839665.1 Gelria sp. | reverse complement strand
TAGTGGCATCTGTTTTACCGGTGGTTTCCTGAAAGGTGATATTTTTAATAAGGGTACTGTCATCAAATTTATATTCGTCCCGGGCTTTACCCTTTTGGGCTCCTTCCAGACGTATTTCGATAAGGGTAAAGCCCGGGACGAATATAAATTTGATGACAGTACCCTTATTAAAAATATCACCTTTCAGGAAACCACCGGTAAAACAGATGCCACTATAATAAAAATCATCACTACTGACGAACTGGGTAAATTTATCGTAGGACAGACTGGAGATGGTAGCACCAACATACTGCTGGTAGACAAAAACCAGATAAAAGCCCGGCGGGAAAATCTGGTAGTATTAGACCCCGGCCACGGTGGTCGTGATACCGGTGCCCGCGGTAAAAACCTGGATGAAAAAGACGTTAACCTGAAAATAGCATTGAAAGCAGGTCAACTCCTTAAAAACAAAGGCATAGAGGTAGAATATACCCGCACTACCGATAAATATGTAGGACTGGAGGAAAGAGCTACTATAGCCAATCGGCTTAACGCCGGAGTCTTCGTTTCCATTCACAATAACGCCAGTACCAGAGCCTCCGTACAAGGTACCGAAACTTATTACTATGCCCCGGTAAATAACGACCTGCTCTTCCTGCAACTGGATGAGCGTAAATCCCTGGCTACGAACCTGCATCAGCAGCTCATAGCCAAACTTAAACGCCCCAACCGGGGAGTAAAAACCGCCAACTTCTCCGTATTAAGAAATACCACTATGCCCTCGGCCCTGGTAGAATGCGTTTTCATCAGTAACCCCGAAGAAGAACAACTACTGCAGCAAAACCACTTCATCCAACTAACCGCCGAAGCCATAGCCAACGGCATAGCCGCCTACATGGGGAAATAAAAACCAAACAAAAAGAACGTCCCCCTGTTTGCAGAAGTATCACTCGAAGCGTTCGGCAAAAATCTTTCGCTGGGCATTAAGAGGTTTTAACCGGGATGTGAAGGTGCTTTCCTGCCCTACTCTCTATGATGATTTTAATGCTGCCGCCTGGTGGAGCTCGCGGGAGGATGCTAAACGGGTGGTAATGGAATATGCGAAGCTGGTGAATTTCTATTTGTTTGATAGGTGGAGATGAATAGGACAGGTCTCTAAGTTCAATATATTCAGGAACAAGTCCGGGGACAGCCCCGGATTTATTTTTTCTGCTGCTTTAGTAGGCGAAATTAATAAGCAGGTATAGTTATTACCTTCATTTTTAAACCCGCACTCTTAAGTTAAGTGGAAATCATTTTCCGGTTTCTATATGCTATTGCTATTGCTTTTCCCGCCATTGGTGCTTTACCACCTCTCCCCCCTAGAATAGGAACTAGCCCGGGACACTGCCGGGCAAGACAGGGGAAAGGAGGTGTAAGAGAATGGCAGTTAGTGCAAATACTGTTTCTACTGATTTGGTCCTGATTATGGATAACGGGACCGGCGCCTCGGGGCAGCAGCTTTTTAAAAACCGCTCCTTCAAAAACGTAAAACCGGAAGCTGCTGACGAGGACATCTACGCGGTAGCCCAGAACCTGCTTGGCCTGCAGGACAAAATCAATTTGGCCGTACAGCGTCGGGATATCGTGGAGCTTATTGACCTGTAGGACGTAACTTAAGACATCTTATATAGAAAGGAGGTTAGAAAATGGCCGCTCAAAGAACTCTGGAGATGAGCTTTGGAACCGAGCTCAACCGTACTCATAATATACGGGTATACGATGTCCGGGAAGATATCACCGCCTCTGAAATCTCAACTGCTATGGATAACATTATCAGCAAAAATATATTCGGCAGCACCAGCGGTAATCTCATCGATAAAATCGGAGCCAAAGTAGTAACTAAGGATACTGAAGAATTCGAACTGGCTTAGGCTTGTTACCTTACCGGCGGGCAGGATATCCTGCCCGCTTTTAATTTAACGGATAAAAGAAAGGGAGTGATTAAAAAGGTGGAGGAATTGCTAAACATCATCGGCAATGTAGGCTTCCCCATCGCAGTAGCAGCCTATCTTTTAATCAGAATTGAAGCAAAACTGGGGGAGCTTAGTAACTCTATTACCCAACTACGTGAAGCTATAATTACCCTCCCGAGCCGGGAGTACTGAGCAATAAATCCGGGGCAAAGTCCCCGGATTTATTCATAATTAAATAGTGTCATGCTTATCAAAGGTGGGCATAAAAGTGTCGATAATTTCTCGGAGTTTTGCGCCATGCGTAAGCGTCTTATTACACTGGATAAACAGGATGAACAGCACCATTATCAACAATTGATTTATTGTACTTTTCCATCTCACTGATTTACGCTAAGATAAAACTATAATACCCTGCCCCGCTTAATAATGGAAAGGGATAAACAGGATGGGCATGATAAATAT
>DUMX01000028.1 GCA_012839665.1 Gelria sp. | reverse complement strand
TGAACCTAATCCTATATAAACATTTTTCACAACCAGTTTCACCCTTAAAATAGCATATAGCTACAATGTGAGCAAGGAATATTACTGAAAATTAAGAATTATAAAAGGTGAATTTCAACACTTTGCTGTTAAAATCCGCCGCGAGCAGGTAATAGATAATTCTTAATTTTCAGTAATATTCCTTGCTCACATTGTAGCTATATGCTATTTTAAGGGTGAAACTGGTTGTGAAAAATGTTTATATAGGATTAGGTTCAAACTTGGGAGATAAGTCCGGGCAACTGCAAACAGCCCGTAAAATGATAGATAAGATAAGGGATTTGGAGGTTACCCGAGCTTCGTCCCTTTATTTAACTTCCCCCTGGGGAAACACTGAACAAGAGGATTTCGTTAACCAGGTTATAGAAGCCAGAACCAGGCTGCCGGCAATGGAATTGCTCTATAAGTTGCAAGAAATCGAAATTAAAATGGGCCGCCAACGGAACGGAAGATGGGGCCCCCGTACCATAGATTTAGATATTTTATTATATGGAGATGAGACTATTGACCTAAAAGATTTAAAAGTCCCTCATCCCCATATGCGTAAGCGGTTGTTTGTCCTGATTCCACTACATGAAATAAACCCAGAACTGGTATTTCCTGAAGATGGAGTCAAACTTGAGGAGGTGTTGATTAACGCTTTAGACCGAGAAGGAAACAGAGGAATTAGAAAAATATAGGGTTTCTCCCGCCGATACTGGAGATTATTGGAAGTTTCGCCTGTATCCTGATAGGACCAGGACGAGACATATTTAGCAACTGATGAGTTTGATTACCCATATCCAAAGAGGGGGTTATAACATGGATAAAAGGATAGGCATCATCGGGGCGGGAGTTGTAGGAACGGCTGTTGGGGTGGTACTCAAAAACAAGGGCTATGAGATTACGAGTGTGTATGATATAAAATTCGAATCTACAAAAGAGCTTGTGGAACGGATTGGATGTACCGCTTTTACATCACCTCAAGAAGTTTCTCGCTCGGCTGATATCTTATTTATAACTACTACTGATACGGCTATTGAGAGCGTTATCAATAGCCTGGCTGATATAAGTGCTATTAACACTGGACAAACAGTAATTCACATGAGTGGGGCCCAGTCCTCGGAGGTTTTAGACCGGGCCAAGAATTTTGGCGCCCAAGTATTATCCGTTCATCCCTTGCAATCGTTTGCTAACGTTGAACGGGCTATAGAAAACCTTCCAGGCTCTATTTTCAGTATTGAAGGAGACCAGGAAGCTTATGATACCGCTGTTTCTATTGTAGAATCCCTGGAGGGAGAATACTTTATTATTGACCGCGAGGCCAAGCCATTGTATCATGCCGGGGCCTGTGTGGTTTCTAACTATTTGGTTACTATTATTGATTTTGGTATTAAATTACTAGAGTCTACCGGAATTCCCAGACAGGCTGCTAGTAAGGCTTTGTTGCCGCTCATTAACGGAACAATCAATAACATTGAAAATATAGGCATTCCCAAAGCGTTAACCGGACCTATTTCCCGGGGCGATTTAAGTACTATATTGAAGCATCTTGATTGTTTGCGAGAGATGGCTCCAGAGCTTTTGAAGCTGTATAGCTGGCTGGGATTTTATACTGCCCAAATTGCAGTTGAGAAAGGTACTATAAACCAGCAAAGCATGGAAGAGTTTCAGCAGTTATTTATGAAACAACTCTCGCAGATTGCCAGCGCCAGTTAAGCTGGCGTTCTGAAGGAGGTTATAAACCATGGCTAGAGTTACAACAGCAACCTTAAGAGACAAAAAGGCTAAACAGGAAAAAATCAGCATGCTTACCTCATACGATTATTCCATGGCTGGTCTGGTTGACCAGGCGGGTTTGGATATGATACTGGTAGGCGATTCATTGGGAATGGTGGTTTTAGGATATGAGGACACTTTACCGGTTACCATGGATGACATGGTCCACCATACCCGGGCAGTAGTGCGGGGCACCCAAAATGCGATGGTAGTAGCAGACATGCCCTTTCTGTCTTATCATGTTTCCGTTGAAGAAGCAGTCCGCAATGCCGGCCGTTTAATTCAGGAAGGTGGCGCCCAGGCCGTAAAACTGGAAGGCGGAGTAGAAAGGATAGACGCAGTAAAAGCTATTATCGATGCCCAGATTCCAGTGATGGGACACATAGGATTAACACCCCAATCAGTTAACCAGTTTGGCGGTTTTAAAGTACAGGGAAAAGACCTGGAAACAGCCCGTAAGCTTATACGGGATGCTCAGGCCCTGGAAAAAGCGGGTGTATTTTCGATAGTATTAGAATGTGTTCCCTCCGCCTTGGCTAAAAAAGTTACAGAAGAGACATTAGTACCTACAATAGGCATAGGAGCAGGACCAGATTGCGATGGTCAAGTATTGGTCGTTAATGATATGCTAGGTATGTTCTCCGGGCATATTCCTAAATTTGTGAAGAAGTATGTCAACCTGCAACCACTGATTATGGAGGCCTTAAAGTCCTATAAAAAAGAAGTTGAGGATGGCAGCTTCCCCGGACCTGAACATGGTTTCGCTATATCAGATGAGGTGTTAGATAAACTGTACTAACCTTTAATAGTCGGGCAGGTTCCTGGCCTGCCCGATTTTACTAAATATTACGAGGGATATTATGCAAATATTTGATAACATTAGCAGTATGCAGGAATGGTCACTACAAATGCGTAAACAAGGTAATAGTATAGGACTGGTACCTACCATGGGCTATCTTCACGAAGGTCACCTGTCATTGGTAAAGGAAGCAATAAAAAATTGTGATAAAGTAGTGGTAAGCATATTTGTTAATCCTATGCAATTCGGGCAGGGTGAAGACTTTGAAGAATATCCTCGGGACCTGAGTCGGGATACCTCTATATTGGAAAAAATGGGGGTAGATGCTGTATTTGCCCCAACGGCTCGGGAAATGTATCCGTCAGGGTTTAGCAGTAGTGTTGAAGTGAGTGGTGAAATTGCGGAAAAAATGTGCGGTGCATCGCGGCCGGGGCACTTTAAAGGGGTTACTACCGTCTGTACCAAACTTTTTCACGCCTGTCTGCCTGATCTGGCATTTTACGGGCAAAAAGATGCCCAACAACTCTTGATTATTGAAAAAATGGTAAGAGAACTTAATTTTCCTCTAAAAATTATTCGAGTGCCTACGGTCCGGGAAGAGGATGGGCTGGCTCTGAGTTCGCGCAACGTTTACCTGGAGGGTGCACAGCGACAGGAAGCCCTGGTTCTGATTAAAGCCCTGAAACAGGCTCAGAAACAAATTAGAGGGGGAGAGAGGGATATAACCAGGCTCACAGCTTCGATCAAAGAAATAATTGCAACCAGTCCCCAGGCCGAGATAGATTACGTAGAAATCTTAAATGGTGACGACCTTTCTGAACTGGAAAGAATTGAGGGACGGGTATTGATCGCGCTAGCAGTTAAGTTTGGTAACACTAGATTAATTGACAACCTGTTGGTGGAGGTGTAAAATCAGATGCTTCGTTATATGCTAAAATCCAAGATTCACCGCGCAGTGGTTACCGATGCGTCCTTAAACTATATAGGCAGCATTACTATTGATCGGGATTTAATGGATGCTGCAGATATAGTAGAGAATGAGAAAGTAACCATCGTGAATAACAATAATGGTGAACGCTTCGAAACCTATGTTATAGAGGGGGAACGCGGTTCCGGAGTGATTTGTTTAAACGGAGCAGCAGCTCGCCTGGTGCAAAAGGGTGATGTGGTTATTATACTTACTTATACCATTCTGGAGGATGAAGAGTGTGCTGACCACAAGCCCAGGCTGGTGTTCATTGGGGAAAATAACAGCATCAAAAAAGTTTGCCAGGGTCGCTACGAGTAAGTCCGGGGGACGGTTCCGTTTGACCTAGTCACATTTTAATTATTTTGGCAAAGGAAGTTAGATTAAATGACAGTAGAATTAAGGGATTTCATAGCCCGCAGGAAAAAAGAGCTTAATGCTTTGATATTGGCTCATTTTTACCAGTTGCCGGAGATTCAGGATATTGCAGATTTTGTAGGCGATTCCCTGCAACTAGCCCGGCAGGCGGCAGAAACCGAGGCTGATGTTATAGTATTCTGCGGAGTAAGTTTTATGGCGGAAAGCGCCAAGATATTAAGCCCAGACAAGACGGTTCTACTGCCTGAAATCAAAGCCGGTTGTCCTATGGCTGACATGGTTTCGGCTGAGGCTTTGAGAAATTTAAAGGAAAAACATCCCGGGGCGGTAGTAGTTTGTTATGTTAATTCCACTGCTGCAGTTAAGGCTGAAAGCGACATATGTTGTACATCAGCCAATGCCGTCAACGTGGTCAAATCCATACCGGAGGATAAGACTATCATTTTCGTGCCTGATCGCAATCTGGGAGCATATATTGAGAGGCAGACCGGGCGTAAGATGATACTATGGGATGGGTACTGTCCGGTACATGATGAATTAAGCAGGGAAGAAGTCAGAGAACAAATGCGGCTTCATCCCGACGCTAAAATAGTAGTACATCCGGAATGCGTTCCGGATGTAACCGAGATGGCAGATGCCGTTCGTTCCACTGCTGGCATCTTGGACTATGTTAAAACTAGTCCGGAAAAAGAGTTTATTATCGGTACTGAAAAAGGCTTTATTTATACGGTGCAGAAAAACTGCCCGGATAAGGTTTTGCACCTGGCCCGGCAGGATTTTCGCTGTGAAGATATGAAACTAACCACATTGGAAAAACTGGCGGCTTCTCTGGAACAGATGCAATACCAAATCGAAGTTCCGGAAGACATCCGCCAGAAAGCCTATCTAACCTTGGAGAGAATGTTGAAGATTAATTAAGAATTGGTTCCACTGCAATCAATTCTTAATTCTATCGGTAATATTTAAGGGAACGAGAATATTAAATATGATTGTTACCAGGTATATAGGGGTTCTTGACCGGGGTACCCCGGTAGTCAATACCGATTTCTTAATTATTGGCGGAGGTATAGCTGGTCTTTTTACCGCCTTAAAAGCGGTTGCCTATGGAACAGTCATAGTTTTAACTAAAAAAACCATAAAAGACTCCACTACCGGTCTGGCTCAGGGGGGAATTGCTGCTGCTGTTCATGAGGAGGATTCCCCTTTTTTGCATTTAGAAGATACCCTGGAAGCCGGAGCCGGGCTATGTGATATAGAAGCAGTAGATGTACTGGTCAGAGAAGGGCCCGACCGGGTAAGAGAACTTATTGAAGCCGGAGCCCGGTTTGACATGAAAAACGGCAGCATCTCATTAACCCGGGAAGGCGCCCACAGCAGACCGCGCATATTGCATGCAGCTGATGCTACCGGTGAAGCCATTCGCAAGGCCCTGGTCCATCGCTGCGAGGAAAACCCGGACATAAATATTATTGAAGACCAGTTCTTAATAGATGTGCTCACCGATAATAAGGGACAAGAATGCTATGGAGCCCTGGTCTATGATAGCAAGAACCGTTCGCAGCTGCTCTATGCCGCCCGGGCTACCATAATTGCTACCGGGGGAGCCGGGCAGTTATATAAAAATACTACCAATCCGGATGTGGCTACTGCTGATGGCATGGCAGCCTGTTTTCGGGCCGGTTGCCGCCTCAGTGATATGGAGTTCATCCAATTTCATCCCACCGTACTTTTTAGCCATGATACCCAACGTTTTCTTATTTCCGAGGCAGTCCGGGGAGAAGGCGGACTGCTCTACACTCTACAGGGGGAAAGGTTTATGCACAAATACCACCCCCTGGAGGAACTGGCTCCCCGCGATGTGGTATCACGAGCCATACTTAATGAAACTAGCATTTCCGATACTGAATACGTCCATCTGGATATGACTGTTATACCAAATGCTGCTACCCGCTTTCCGAATATATACCGTACCTGCCTGCAGCGGGGCATAGATATAAAACAAGACTATGTACCAGTTTCCCCTGCTGCCCACTATACCATGGGGGGAATCAGGACCAACACCCATGGCGAAACCGATATTTATGGCTTGTACAGCTGCGGAGAAGCTGCCTGTACCGGTGTACACGGGGCCAATCGCCTGGCCAGCAACTCCTTGCTGGAAGGCATTGTTTTCGGACAGCGCATAGTGGATAAAGTAGAAGAAATATTATACCGCCGGACCGTGAAAGTGGATGAAATATTCTGCGATTTTGACCATAGCTGGGTCCATACACCTGCCCAGGAAAAAATACATCCTCAAGAAACTAAAGCCCTTCTGCAGGAAACAATGTGGGATTATGTGGGTATAATAAGAAATGACGATGGTTTGAAGAAAGCCAACCAGCAGGTAGAATACCTGTATAATAACCTGGCCCGGGGCGATGACCCCTTAACCTATTATGAAGCTGTAAACATGCTAACCGTAGCCAGAATAATCATCCAGGCAGCCCGCTGGCGTCAGGAAAGCCGTGGCGGCCATTTCCGCTCCGACTACCCCGAGCGCGATAACGTCAAATGGCTAAAACACACCACCTTCGTAAATTGCTGATATAGAGTGAGGGGCATGTCAAGGGGACGGTCCTTTTGACACGCTTGTCGTACGTGTCAAAAGGACCGTCCCCTTGACATGGTCCCCTTGACATGTAAGAACCGGAGGTTTTTTATGAAGTATATCGGATTAAACGAATTAATTGCCCGGGCCTTACAAGAAGACATAGGCCATGGCGATTTAACTACCCTGAGCCTTATCCCCGAAGAAATGCAGGCTTCCGGGATTTTTATGGCTAAAAGTGCCGGCGTTTTAGCCGGTATCAACGTCTCCCGGGCAGTATACCACTACCTGGAACCCGGCAGCACCTTCGAAACCTATAAATCTGATGGCAATACCCTGACTGCAGGCGATGTTATTGCCCGGGTAACAGGCAAAGCTGCCACCCTCTTAACCGGAGAAAGAGTAGCCTTGAATTTCCTGCAGCGCCTTTCCGGGATTGCCACCAAAACCGGGCAGATGGTCGAACTCATAAAATACCTGCCTGCCGAATTGGTGGACACCCGTAAAACTACCCCCGGACTACGAAGTCTGGAAAAATACGCAGTAGCCGTAGGCGGTGCCCGTAACCACCGTTTCGGTTTATACGACGGCGTCATGATAAAAGATAACCATATAAAAGCGGTGGGGAGTATAACTCGGGCCGTTTCCGCTGCCCGCAAAAAAGTCCCCCATACCATCAAAATCGAAGTAGAAGTAGAGAACCTGGAACAACTACAGGAAGTCTACTTCGATTTTGATGGTATGGGGGACTTTTTTGCGGGCAGCGGAAACGGCCCGAGTTATACTCCCCACCGCTTTTATATGGTTATCTTTTA
>DUMX01000297.1 GCA_012839665.1 Gelria sp. | reverse complement strand
TTCTTCCTTCACTTATTACATTACATTAAGTTGGGAAAATCACATATTTTATAGAAAAAAGTTTGCAGCTTGATTTTTTAATGGCATTAAAAAACCCTATAAGCCTTGGAAATACCAGGTTTATAGGGTTTGTTTTCAGCTACCAGTATTAAATGCCACCTTTTATTTTGAGGTAATAGCGCTAAGTATCTTGCAGCAGGCTTTCATCTACCCACTCGAGAATCTCCTGGCGGGATTTGCCTTCCAGTTGCATTTCAAAACACTGGTCCAGGATTTTGCGAAATTCGACACCAGGCTTCAGCCCCAGGGCAATTAAATCCCGTCCCTGTACATAAGGTGCAATACCCTGCTCCAGGTCTAATTCCAGGCGAGAAATCCTATCCATGAGCCATTCCTGCACCGGCGCAAAATCCCGTTCCTTGCCTCTACCCTTAAAATCAGCTTCAGCTAGCAGTAATAATTCCCGGACATTTACCCGGTTAACCAGTTTGCGAATAGCTTTATCACTTACCTGTTCCCGGGTTTTATACAGTAAAATCGGGTGCATGTGTTCTCTGACCAATTTGCATACACCTGCAGTCAGGCTTTTGGACGCGTTTAACTGGTTTAGAAAAATGCGGGCCAGCTTTTCCCCTTCCCGGTCATGCCCATAAGTAGTAATTTTGCCATTGCGAATGCAGGTGGTAGCGGGTTTGCCGAGGTCGTGAAGAAGAGCCGCAAACATCAGAACTTCCGGGGCTCGGGAATGTTTTTTCAGGCCAGCACAGATATCTACTACTTGCAGAGTATGCTGCCAAACATCGCCTTCGGGATGGTTAAGATGGGATTGTTCGCAACCCACCAGCTGAAATAACATGGGATGCCGGCGTTCAAGCATCCCGGTTTCCTGCATGTAACTTAGTCCCACAGAGGGCTGCGGGGTTAACAGCAGTAATTTGCGCAATTCTTCCAGTATCCGCTCCGGTTTAATATCATCCAAATCGCTGTTTTTCATCAATTCCAGGGTAAGAACGTCAATGCTGAAGTTAAAACGAGCAGCCAGTTGCACTGCCCGGTAGGCACGTAGGGGATCATCTGTAAATACTTGCTCGGTGGTATGGCGGATAAGTTTATTTTTAAGGTCCTTCTGCCCACCAAAAAAATCGAGTATCTCCCCGGTTAAAACATCCATCATCATAGCATTAATGGTAAAGTCCCGTCGGGCACAAGCCTCCTGGTAGCTAATCTCCGGCGTTTCCGGCAGGGTAAAATCCCATTCTGGATGATGGCTGATTTTTATTACCGGAAAGGATTTGCCTACTATTATGGGCTGCCCATAAGTTGATAAAACCGAAATTAGTTGGTCCTCACTCAGACCGAAGACTTCCAGATCGATATCCTTACCCCGGGCAACTTTACCTTCTAACAGGCAGTCACGAACATAGCCACCCGTATAGAAGACTCTGCCTCCCTGGGATGCTATATCCTGTGCTATAGTGAAAATCATTAATCCCACTCCTCCCGGCTTTTACGCCGACAGGCATATTTGCTCTGTAATTTTTTCTTATCTTTATGGTATCCGCAACCACTTACCATAATTCCCCGCATATCCCTTACCTTAATCCGGTTAGGGTCAATAGTAACGGGTTTTTTCCCTTCCCGAGGCTGTATAGGTACCGGGCGTTTTTTCTTTTTAGCCATATCTATCCCTCCTGTATGAGGTTCATTTACATAAGGATTTTTGCAGTAAGATCATTAATTTATTATAATATTTGCCTGCTACTTATCTGCCTAATCATTTATAATACTAATAATACCCTGGTTTGTCTCCTTCAGGGTACATACATTATATAGATTAAGGGTGGTAATATTTAATGAAGGTTTTAGTTTTTGGACTGGGTGCACTGGGAACAGTTTATTCCTGTTTGTTAAAAAACCGTGGTCATTATGTCGCCGGCATAGATAATGCAAGTGTAGTAGAAACCATATGCTGCGATGGTGTAAAAATTAGTGGCATTTGGGGCGAACATGAAGCCCAATTGGACCAGGTGGTGGTTTCTCTGGATGAGCTGAGCGAGCAGGACTACGACATTATTATTTTAAGTGTAAAAGCTTATGAAACGGCGAAGGTAACGCAAAGCCTGCAACCTTTTATAAAAACTAACAGCTACTTGATGCTGGCTCAAAACGGTTATGGTAACTATGAAGCTGCCACTCAATTCATAAATGAAGCCCAGGTAATTTTGGGTCGGGTAATTTTCGGTGCAGAAACCATTAATCCAGGATTCTCCAGGGTTACGGTTATCGCTGATGATGTTATACTCGGTTCACCCAAACAGTTAATTGACCAACAGGTATTGGAGCAGTTTGCTGCCCAATTTACCGAGGCAGGTATCCCTACCCGAACTTCTACAGAAATTATGAAATTTATTTGGGGAAAGATTATATATAATTCGGCTCTTAACCCTCTGGGAGCCATACTGGAAGTAAATTACGGTAAACTGGCGGAAATGGAAAGTAGTCAGGAGCTTATGAATCAGATTTTCGAGGAGATTTTCGCCGTTCTATCCGCTGCCGGGCAGTCTACTCTGTGGCCGGATGCCAAAGCTTATAAAAAAGTTTTTTATGAACAATTAATACCTTCCACCGGCGGTCACCATGCCTCCATGCTGCAGGACATACAGCAGGGGCGCCATACTGAAATTGATGCCCTTAACGGAGCAGTAGTCAGGCTGGGGGAACAGCATGGTATAGACACCCCGGTTAACCGGGTAATAACCGCCTTGCTTAAAGCTAAAGAAACCATGTTCCTGAAATCATAAATCTGAAGGAAAATGTTAACCAGTTATGTTCTGGCTTTTTCCGCACTAATAAGGGTTCAGGCTGCGAAAAACAACGGGTTTTTGACCGGTTCTTTCCTGGGTGCTTAGTTCTACTGGCATTCCCGCAATTATCGAAATATTTGTTAACGATTGATACGAATCAAACTTCTCTGCTTCAGACTATATCGGATATCGCCTGGGCCAGTTGGCCCAGGTTGCAGCATTCAAAAACGCGGGTGCAATATTTTTTATATATCAATATCTCGCTGTCCCCGCTACCCCATTCATCTTTGGGTTCGGGATTAAACCAATAGACCCGCTTTACTCTTCTTTGGATATCTTTTAGAACATAGGGGTTAGTTCCAAACCAGTTGGTTCGTGCATCACCGAAAATTAGTACATAAGACTTATGGGACAAATCTTTACCGTACTGATTATAAAATGAGCTCAAGGATTGCCCATAGTTGGTATAGCCGCTATTTCCACAGACATTTGCTTCAGTTAATACTTTTGGCCTCAAATGGCTATGGGATTCCCTTTTAATTATGGAAGTTATCTCGTCGGTTTCATCTATAAAAGCAAAACTTCTTGCCTGGCGATAGAATTTTTCCAGCAGGTAAACCAAACTTAAAGAAAAGTAGCTGAAATGCAGACATGACCAGGAGACATCACAAAGTGCGAATATTACTGGTTTTTCGCGGACTTTCTTCCTAACCAAAATTTCCATCGGAACCCCGCCTGTACTCATACTGGAACGTATAGTCCGACGGAAATCAAAATTCCCCGTCTGGTGGCGCCGTTTTTTTATAATCATTTTTGATGCCATCCGTTTACCGAGCAGAGGAATGAGTTGCTCCATTTTTCGAATGTCCTCAACAGAGGCTGAGTAGGTTGCAGTATAGAAGTCCAATGCGAATAAATCTTTATAATGGTTTTTTGAATCCACCTGACGTTGGTAGCTTTGGTGATTATTATTCTTCTGCCCCTCCTGGTCAGATTTTTTTCCACTATTGGCTTGACCAAAACCGATAATGTTGAAGTTAATAGCATTCAATCGCCTGAATTCTTCCTCCGATTCGGGTTGGTTTATTTTGAAATAATGAAAATGTCTATTATAAATCTCTTGGAAAATGGCGATGAAGGCTGATTCCTTGAGTAAGGTGCAAAACAGAATAGTATAAAATACCGCCTCGCTTGACCATTCGGTTAAAATCAAGGAACGATAGCATTCTTCCACTGATCCAGGGCTAACCGATATACCTGCCCCTCGAAGATCTTCAATAAAATTCTGAATTTGACCGGTAATAGCGTTCATACTTATACCTCCAGGTAGTATTAAGCTTTAGCGAACGAGGTCCTGACCTGATTAATATCCTCATGGTATTTGAGAATAACGTTTAGAGTCTCCATAATGACATCAGTGCTAATATCTTCTTTTCCCATAGCGAGCAATGAGAAGGCCCAGTCGATACCTTCTGCTATACTAGGCTGTTTACGAAGATTCATCTGGCGAATTTGATGCAGAGTTTCGACCAACTTACCGGATAGCTTATGGCTTAGATGGGGAACCCTTAGTTCCAGAATCATCTTTTCGATTTCCGCCCGGGGGAAGTCCAGGTAAAGATAGAGGCAGCGGCGCTTTAAGGCTTCTGATAATTCGCGGGTTGCGTTCGAGGTTAAAAATACAAACGGTATATGGCGAGCCTGAACTGTACCAAGTTCGGGGAGTGTTACCTGGAATTCGGAAAGCAGTTCCAAAAGCATTGCTTCGAATTCAAAATCTACTTTATCGATCTCGTCTATGAGCAGGCAGGCTCTTTCAGCACTGGTTATTGCCTGCAGTAACGGTCTGCTAAGTAAAAAACTTTCGGAAAAGATCTCTTTCTCCACTTCACTAACGTCAAGGTTTTGGTTGGCTACTGCCTGAATATGCAGGAGTTGTTTCTTGTAGTTCCATTCATATAGAGCCCGGGGTTCATCAATACCTTCATAACACTGCAGCCTGATCAGGGGCAGTTCTTTCATCCTGGCAAAAGCCTGTGCAATTGAGGTTTTACCAACTCCGGCCGGGCCTTCTACCAGTATCGGCTTATGCAGTTGCTCTGCCAGGAATAATACAGTAGCCGAGCCATCATCACAAATGTACCCGGCTCTATACATTTTCTCCTTTATCATTTTAATCTCTTCCACTTTAGTCCCCCCCTAATTACTTTTTATTAAGGCAAGCCCAGTATGCTATTGACCAGATTCTGCTTGGAAAAGTGCCCATTGGAGAGCCAGTACATTAAACCCTCACGGCCCAACAATCTCCTGCGGATATGAGTCGGTGAAACCCCCTCGCGATAAAGTATCCATACTTGAGAACTTAGTCCTTCCATAAAACTGATTTTCTTTTTTAATGCCTGCCCACCGTTGGGAACAGCTCCGGCAACTCCACAAAAAATAGTATGTACATCAAGACTCTCTAATTTATGAAGAGAAGATAGAATTTGATTAAAGTCTTCGTCCTGGCGGAGATATTTAACATGCTCTCCGCAAAACATATCCCCGGTAAACAGCATCTTTTCGTTGGGTTCATATAGACAAATATGATCTGGTGAATGGCCGGGCGTATGTATGATATCAAAAGTGTGCTTGCCGGTATCTAGAGTATTATCTAACGGATATCCCGAAGATGGCTCAGGATAATTCCATAACACACGTAGATATAATCTCTGTTTGGCTTGATGGGGTTTAAGCATAAATGGTAAGGCTTCCGCAGATGCGTAGATTTTAGCATTAAAATGCATCTGCAATAAGCGATTATTGCCTGTATGGTCCTCATGGTGGTGAGTGTTAATTATGGTTGATATCGGTTTATCGACTAAGACGGACAATAGTTCATCGGCGACATAAATTGTACCGGTATCTATAAGTGTATCACCTACCAAAAAGCTATGAACAAAGTACAACACCCTTTTACCAAAGTGGCGCCCCATTCGAAAGACTATAACTGAACCGCACTTTTTAATCTCTAACATACCATTTTTGCCTCCTTTATAAAGGAGTATTAAAATCCACCTTTTCAATCTCCTTCAAAAAATCATTTAACCATTGGGCCCGGGTCTCCTGGGTCCTTATACCATATTCAAGTATGCTAATTCGAAGCGGGTTAACCTCTTTGCGAATCATACTTTCCCGTGCTTTTTGGAGATCGGCTATAGTTTTTTCTACTGTGTCCATTTGTTGTTTTATTTTTGCAGTTGCAGTCTGTTTATCGAGGTATTGAATATAATTGCAACGGATGAAAAAGGTATCCTTGCGGAAAAAATCGTATCGAAAAGATCTTTCTTCACCTTCACTACTTTCCAACCATTGCTGAAAATCTTCCCGACCTGCATCAGTTATAGAGTAAACATGACGGCTAGGAGCCCCCTCCTGGTGCTCAATATTTTTTTCGATTAAGTTAGCCTGTTCCAGCTTCTTCAACAGCGGGTATAACTGACCATCATTTATTCCAAAATCGTCAAACATCTTTTTAAATACTATGGATTTAAGTTTATAGCCATGTAATGAGCGCTCCATTAAAGCACCCAAAAGCATATATTTCAACATAGGAATCCCCTCCACTATATAGTTTAATATATATTAAGAGTAAGGTATATAAATGTCAAGTTATTAAAGTTTCTTTATATTAAATGTCCCAGTATACATAGGGTTAAAAACAAAAATCCGGGGACTATCCCCGGATTTATTGATACGTCTCATTCATTACGGTTTGGCTGCCAGAGTTATATTCAGGGTAAGTTTTTTACCCTGCCTGAGCACCTCTACATTTAGCTTTTCTCCTACCTTTTTACGTTCTACCGCAGCCTGCACTTCTTTCCCTGTAGTTACCACCTTTCCGTCTAATTTTTGAATAACATCCAAGGCCCGTAATCCCCCGCGGGCTGCAGGGCTACCGGCAACAACTTCTACTATCACTGCGCCTTCAGTATCCGTTGGCAAGCGTAGTTCGGCACATATATCCTGGTCCAGGTCCAGCATGCGGATACCCATGTAGGGGCGCACAACTTTCTGCCCATTCATCAATTCTTGCAAAACACCTTTAACGGTATTAATAGGAATAGCAAAACCAATTCCCTGCGCCTGGGCATTAACTGCAGTATTTATGGCAATTACCTGCCCCCGCATATTAAGCAGGGGACCACCACTATTGCCGGGGTTAATGGCAGCATCAGTCTGAATTAGATTTTTATAATTTCGATCCTGAATAGTTATTGGGCGTCCCTTGGCTGAAACTACCCCGGTAGTTACAGTATGATCAAGGCCATAAGGCTGACCAATGGCCACCACCCAGTCCCCCACTCTCATCTTGTCTGAATCACCCATGGGTAAGGTAGGGTACCCTTCCCCTTCAATTTTTAATACGGCCAAATCTAATTCGTAGTCCTGTCCAACCACACGAGCCGGAACGCTTTGTTTCTTACTAGTTAGTTTAACTGTAATCTGGTCAGCATTATTTATGACGTGCTGATTGGTGATTATGTAACCATCAGACGAGATGATAAAACCAGTGCCAATGCCTTTTTCATAACGTGATTCGGGATAGATGGGTATGCTCCTACCGAAAAATTCCCGGAAAAAAGGGTCATTCATAAAGGGGTCTGGCATACCCGTACTCACTTTAATTCTGGCCTCAACATTAACTACTGCCGGCCCTGCCTTTTCCGCAATATCTGCTACCCCCATAGGTAGGGCTGCAGTAGCACTGGCAGTATTAGGCAGCTCTGCGTTTTGAACCTGCTCACTGTCACCTGTACCCAGCAAACCAGATAACAACGGAACTCCGCTGTTTTGCGCCACAATGCTGCCCCCTAGAAGAAAACCAATCAGCAGCACTGCTATTGTAATAGTCCAGGTTTTCCTCATGTTTTCAAGCTCCTTTCATTTTAAAAAGTCTTTTTTGTTTCTCTACTTCTCCTGCAATAACTCCACTTGCTTTTTCATATCCTGCAATTGTTCATCTTTTTCCGCCAGTTTCACACAGATTTCCTCAATACTCTCACTATTATCACTGCCGTCCCGATATGACTGGTAAACTACATCTCCTAGTTCAGCCTTGAGATTATATATATCATTTCCCAGATTAGCAATGCTTAATTTCAGCTTACCTACATTAAGCATCTGCCCCGATTTTCTGGCCAGAAATGAGGCGGAATTTTCCAATAAGTTGCGCTTCTCCATTCTATCACCTCTTATTAAGATTTTAATAAATGTATTCCGACTGTCAAGTCAATGCTTCTCCCATCCGACCAATACAGCTATTTTCGTAGGTGGTTCATGGAGGTAAGCAAGAGCCTCAAGTATCGAGGTTTACGGTAATGGGAGTTGCTGTTACATATAAAAGTAATGGGAGACATAGATATGTTTTAGGAGAAAATGTTTATTGAAAATAGGTATATACAAACATGCCAGGGAGGTGGGTATATGGAAAATCAAGGGCGTGAATTTCGCACTGTCCGTGGTTACCAAATTAAGCAACGGGAAACCACGGCTATTACCGCCAGTATGGAAGATTATTTGGAAATGATTTATCGCCTGGCCCGGGAAAAAGGATATACCCGTATAAGCGACCTGGCAACAGCGCTTAATGTGCAACCTCCTTCAGCCAGCAAAATGGTTCAGAAACTGGCAGAAATGGGTTACCTGCAATTTGAAAAGTATGGAGTTATAGAACTGAGCAAAAAGGGGCGGGAACACGGACGATATTTATTAAAAAGACACGAGACCCTGGAACGCTTTTTAGCTATTATAGGGGTAAAAGAGCAGTTGTTAGAGGAAACTGAAAAAATAGAACACTATATCAGTCCTGAAACTATAGGTAAAATTATGCTGCTGGTTGAATTTATGGAAGATAACCCGGAATGGATGCAGGCTTTTCATGAAAAGTTTTCATTATAGATGGCAAGCGCTTATAATGTAATTAATATTTCAAACATCTGTCATTAGGAGGATTAGGAATGAATATACAGAAAGATTTCTATGCTGAACTTATAGAGCGTTTCCGGGAAATAGTGGAAGCGAATAACCTTTTGGATGAGGAAATTGTTATTACTGGCCGGGCTCTTTCAGTAGAAGAGGCCATAGGAAATCCAGAAAGGCAGGATTACCCTATTGTCAAAGGTAAAGAAAAACTAATGCAAGCAGAATTCAAGGGGTGCAAAGGACAAGCCTTTACTGATATGGCGGGTAATTTTAAGGGTAGCCTGAAGGAAGTCCTAAGCAACCCGCTGAATACTAATTTCGACCGGGCCGTACTAATAGCCAGCATGAACGCTATATGCTGCTATCTGGGTCTGATTGAGAAAACCATCCATTGCCATGACGACCAGCCTGAGCAATGTGCCCAAAAGTTGGTTGAATATATTAAGGAAGAGTTTGGTCATCCCCGGGTAGCCCTTATCGGATACCAACCGGCTATGTTGGAGAAACTAGCCCGGGCATTTTCTCTGCGGGTGGTAGATTTGGACCCGGATAATATAGGGAAGATTAAATCAGGGGTGCAGGTTGAAGGATATGAAGCAACCGATGAAGTCTTGAAATGGTGCGATGTTATTGTAGCTACCGGTAGCACCGTAATAAACTCCACCATCACTGATTACACTAAACAAAAGCCTGCACTTTTCTTCGGTACCACCGGCGCCGCCGCCTGTCATCTCATGGG
>DUMX01000296.1 GCA_012839665.1 Gelria sp. | reverse complement strand
TGGCCCTGGGTAAAGATTATCTGGCCGGAAGCAGGGTGAAACTGTGTACGGTTATTGGATTTCCTCTGGGAGCAGAAGATACTGCTACCAAGGTGTTTGCGGCTCGCCAAGCTCTAGATCAGGGAGCTAGTGAGCTGGATATGGTTATAAATATTGGAGCGGTAAAAGATAAGGATTTTGACATGGTAAAAGATGAGGTCAATAGCTTGTTGGAATTAAAGCAGGATTATGATTTTTTGTTAAAAGTTATTGTGGAAACCGCCTTACTGGATACAGATGAATTAGTAATCTTGAGCCAGTTGGTCAGCGAAAGTGGTGCTGATTTTATTAAAACCTCCACTGGTTTTTCTACCCGTGGAGTTAGCCTGGAAGATATTAAGATAATTAAGGCTCATAAGAGTGAGGACCTGAAGATAAAGGCCAGTGGTGGGGTGAGGAGCCTGGATTATGCTCTGCAGCTTATAGATGCAGGGGTAGACCGCATCGGTAGTAGCAATGCTGCTACTCTAGTCCGGGAGTATAGGCAAAGGGGAGGACTATTGAAAGGATAGTCGGCCAGGTTGAGGAAAAAAATTTATATTTCTATTATTCTAATCGCTTTTTATACTGCCGTTATGATTAACTATCCCTCCCCCGTAATGAAATCCTTAGGTTATCGGCAGGGATTAAATTTCTATGCCCATATGTTTTCCACCCGCAGTAGTTACAATTTTATTTCTAACCCTGGTTTACGTAAACTTAATAATCCTGAAGGAACAGTACGGGCCGTAACCCCGGAAGAAAGCCGGGATTTCCCGTCTTTATTAGATAAACATCTAGCCCAGGGAAGCAGCTGTTTTATTGAGTGTTCAGAACTGGATACCTGGCATACCAGTCCGGTTGGACTGCAATATCTGCGAGAGATGAGGCCCCGTTCTTACCGGGCCATAATTTTTGATGGAGGGCACCATTTACCTTCTCTGGGGCTGGCACCGGATATTATTATCATACCTCGCCTGGCCGGTTACGCTGTCCACAGTTTTACCCTGGATGGGGTTAAGATAGCAACTATAGAAAAACTGGCCCATGAATGTGATATTCCCAGTGTTATCGTTACGGTACCGCGCCTGGTCCTGGTTAAAAACGAAATAGCTATGGAAAACATTACTTCACGAATACTTGATTCATGTTTGCGTCAGGAGATGAAGGAAGATTTTGCTCCCCTTGCTCGTCCTCGCGTGAGTAAGTATAATGGTTTCATTTTTGCATATATAGATTATAATTATGCCCAAAACCCTGATTTATTTGCAAAAAGGGTAGGAGAATTGGGCACTGAAGGAGTTAAGAAAGTTTACCTGGCATTTGATTTTAAATACAGCAGTAAACAGCAAGCTCGTAATTACTGTCAACAATTGCAGGAGAATTTTGAGCTGCCGGTAGAATGTGTTAACCAGCCGGTTAAGGTTATGAATGTATTTTGGGGTGGAAAATAAGTGTATTACAACAGTCGTTGTATTATCATCAAAAGCATAGATTATAGAGAGACAGATAAATTGGTCACTATCTTTTCAGAGAAGGAAGGCAAGTTAGGGGCTATTGCTCGTGGTATTAAGAAACCTGGCAGCAGTTTACGTGCTTGTATACAGCCCTTTTGTCATTCCTTGCTTTTTTTCCATCGGGGTAAGGGGTTGGATTTAATAACTCAAGGCCGGCTGTTTAATTTCTATGGTAATAGCCGTGAAGACATTGAGCGTACCCTGTACTGTGTTTATCTTATGGAATTACTAGATAAAGCCTTGATGGAGCGGATGGCTATGCCGCGACTTTTTCGGCTAACTTTGGCGGTTCTGGATGAGATTGATGATAATGGTTTAAATCCGCTAATACTACGCTATTTTGAAATGCAACTGCTGATACAACTCGGTTATCAACCGGTCTTGGACCACTGTATTAATTGTGGACAACAGGGGAATATGCTCAAATACTTTAGTCTTCCTGCTGGAGGTATACTTTGTCCCGATTGTGCTGCTGGGGAAAATGATGGTCTGGTTTTATCTGGTGAGGTCCTGGGGCTTTTAAGGCTTATGCAAACTGGTAAGCTTGCTACTTTGCAGCGGGTAAGGGCTTCCACTACTGCTCAAGGTAGTCTGGAATTTTTTCTGGAGAGGTATTTAGAATACCATTTGGAGCGTCGGTTTAATATGAAAAATACCATCAGAATTTTAAAAAAGATGTTACCCTAAAAACATGGCTTTTATGTTAAAATAGGACTAAGAAGTAAAACTAATCCAAATAACAACCCAGGGGCCTCCCGGGCTCGACTGAAACTGTTGTGTTGAGGAGAAGAAAATGACCGACAGGACTGATAGGAGGGAATGTTATGGGAAGCCGCGCTGATATGGCTGATAAATTCAGACTTTTTATTGACAACTTGAGGATTGATAATCCGGAAGTAATAAGTAGACGTTGCCGAGAAATAAGCCAGGTACTTAATTTGCATTACTGGGATATAAAATCTGATACGCGTAATTTACACTACCTGGGTTCTTATGGTCGGGAAACGGCTATAAAAGGACTTACTAATATTAATGTATTATTTTTATTACCGTATCGAGTTTATCAGCAATATGAAAAAGGTTCGGGTAATGTACAAGAATCTTTACTTAACGAAGTTAGGGACGTATTAATTGAAACTCATCCGGATGCGTTTGTTAATGAGGATAAATGCCTTTTACTGCCTTTTGAGGATGGAATAAGCATAGAAATAATTCCCGGTTTTATAAGCCTAAATAAAAATCAAATCATCTATCCTGAGACCCGTGATGGGGGACAATGGCAGACCTTCAACCCTATTCGTGAAATCGAATTTATTAATGAATACAATTATAAATACGGGGGCAAGGTCAGGCACCTGGCCCGAATGACTCGGGCCTGGAAAATGGAACATCAGGTCCCCATTCCAGGGATGCTAATTGATACCCTGGTAATGATTTTCATGGACGACTGGGAGGGCAACCAGACTTCTTTTGGTTATTATGGCAAAATGGTACAGGATTTTATGGAATACCTGGCAGGACTAAAAACTGAGCAATTACACTGGTATGCCAAAGGTAGTAACCGTAAGATTGAGCGGCAAGAGGATTTTGGAGCATTCGCCAATATAGCTTTCAAAAAAGCCAAACAAGCCCTGGAGTTGGAGGCCAAAGGGGAAGGCTATGAAGCTAATAAAATATGGAGAGAAATATTTGGCCGCAGCTTTCCAGTCTAACTCGACTTGTGCCCAGCACATGCAACCACCGTTGCAAACAACCTATCACGCCTCATTCTATTGACAAGGGTAGGAGTGGTTGGTTAAACTAATTGTGGTTATAAATAACTTAATAGTTGGCGATGAAGAGGAGTAGTAGGAAGGCTTTAACCCTTACAGAGAGCCGGGATGCTGGAAAACGGTAGGGAAAAATTCCGAAGGCGCTTTGGAGCTGCAGGAGGAACGCCATTAAGGTTAGTAAAACCTGAAGCTTTGAGGTGGGCTTTTAGCCAATCAGGGTGGAACCGCGGGTAAACCCGT
>DUMX01000027.1 GCA_012839665.1 Gelria sp. | reverse complement strand
CCGGGGAGATAGAATATAAGCTAAAAAATCGCTGGCAGGACATAACCTTACCGGCGGACCGCTTCGAAAGTTACAAGTATGAGGATGGTAAGTGGGTTTTAATAAGTAAGTAGCGTGCCGGTAGCAGATGGTGTTCACCTGCAGTTAGTCTCTACGGATTTCGGTTAGCATGGCGGGAATTTGGTTTCCGTACTGCTGCTATCTCTTTACCATCTTTCCTTTCCGCTCTAATGGAGAGGAATTCTACCAGTGGAGAATAATGAAGTAGAGCGCTGGTTAAGGCCATAGTACCCAATATTCCACAGATAGTGGCCAGCCCGCCTGTTACCATTTGGGTACCGGAGAGAAAGTAAAAACAAAAAGCAAATATAAATCGAGCTATAACTCCATCTCTACTAAGCATATAACTATCCCTTTCTTTGGTGCGTCTTTCACTTAGTATTTAATATTACCGGCCTTGTTATGTGCCAATTGTATCTGTAAAATCAGGTAAGAAATGAATAAATGGCCTGTTTCATAGAAAGAGGTGTTTTTTTATGCAAGAAAAGATTATTCTCGTTTATCTGGTATTTGGTATAGGATTGGGGGCATTATTATGCTATTTACTTATAAAGGGCAGGTTGCAAAGCCAATATAATCAGGATATTAGTCAACGCGAGGCTGAAGATGCGGTTCTGCGGGAGAGACTGCAGAGTCGGGAGAACTATATCCTGGAACTGAAAACCAGGCAGGAAGAGGGCGAAACCCAGCTTATTGAGCTTAGAAATGAATTAACTCATGAACAACAATTAAAATCGGCAGCTGAGGAGAAGAATAAGCGAGTAAGCGAGCTAGAGACGGTATTAGCCGAGAAGGAGCAAAGAATAGCGGAATTAATTAATGCCAACATTGCTCTGCGCGAGAAACAGACCGAGTTACAAACCAGGATGGAAGAAGAGGCTCGGGCTGTGGAGGAAAAAATGCTTATTCTGAATGAAGCCCAAAAGCAGCTGGCCAATGCTTTCAAGGCTTTATCGGCTGAAGCCCTGCAGAATAATAATCAGGCCTTCCTGGAACTGGCCCGGGCGGCCCTGGAAAAATATCAGGAAGGAGCCCGAGGTGACCTGGATAAGCGTCAGCAAGCCATTAATCAACTGGTAGAGCCTTTGCAGCAATCACTGCAAAAAGTTGACCGGGAAATAAGAGAACTAGAAAAAGTCCGCAGTACTGCATATGCAGGCCTTAGTCAGCAGGTCAGGTCTATGGCTGATACCCAGGCGCGATTACAATCTGAAACGGCTCAACTGGTTAAGGCCCTGCGCAGGCCCAGTGTAAGGGGAAGATGGGGAGAAATTCAGCTTAAACGAGTGGTGGAGATGGCTGGTATGGTAGAACACTGCGATTTTTACCAGCAGCAAAGCATCGATAGTGATGAAGGCCGGCTACGACCGGATATGTTAATCAGGTTACCTGGTGAGCGCTACATAGTAGTTGACTCGAAAACACCACTGCAGGCATATCTGGAGGCTCTGGAAACTGACAACGAGGATATTCGCTTACAGAACTTAAAAAACCACGCTCAACAGGTTAAGACGCACATAAATCAGTTGGCCAGTAAAAATTACTGGGAACAGTTTAAACCAGCTCCCGAATTTGTAGTACTGTTTTTACCGGGGGAGTCGTTTTTTAGTGCGGCACTGGAGCAGGCTCCGGAGTTAATTGAGTATGGTTCACAGCAAAGGGTAATTTTGGCTACCCCTACTACTTTAATAGCGCTTTTATTGACAGTAGCTTATGGCTGGAGACAAGAGAGCGTCGCCGAAAACGCAGAGCAAATAAGTGAACTGGGTAAAACTCTGTATGACCGTCTCAGTATCCTGGCCGGCCATTTCAATGATTTACGCAGAAATTTGGAGCGCTCCATTGATGCCTACAACCGTGCGGTCGGTTCTCTGGAAAGTCGAGTATTGGTAACCGCCCGTAAATTCCAGGAGCTTGGAGCCACTAGCAGTGATGATATTTCGCCATTAGAACCAGTTGATAAAATCCCACGTCAGTTAGCTGCACCGGAGTTTGAAGCGGAAGAGGCTCAAAACACAGCTGCCAGCACATATGATGAAGGTTAATTTTGCCGTGTACTTGGTAGGGTGAATTAAGAATTTATTATCGGTACTGCATCTCTATTTGCTATTTTCGTTGGTGGTTATGTAGGTAGGGTGTAGGGGATAATTTCAAAATTTAACATATTTTCTAAATATTTTGAATATCTTATGCTATAATAAAATTACGGTACTAAAATTACGCTGGAAAAAATATATTTATATCTTAGTAGGAGGTGACAAAAATATGGATAAAAAGCTGATTGACCAAATTTTAAACGATATCGGCCTGGAGCACATTGAGGAAGTTAGCGAGACCAGGGATGACAACGAATAAAAGAAGCCATTTAAGTCCATTTCCTTAAATGGCTTCTTTTTTTGTGTTTGTGAAGATTATTTCTTTTTGCCCTTATCCTTTTCCATTTCTTTAAGCAACTCGGAAACAGTTACGAACTTATATCCCTGCTGTTTCAGGTTTTTAATTACTACCGGCAGGGCTTCGTGGGTTTGTTTACAGGTGTCACTGGCATGCATCAATATAATATCTCCCGGGTGAGCCCGTTTACTTACCCTCTCAATAATCGTATTAATCCCCGGGTTCATCCAATCTAAAGAGTCTGTGCCCCACTGTATAGCCTCATAATTGCATTCATGAATACCTTCAATAACCTGCTCATTATAATCACCGTTAGGTGTCCTGATTAGCTTCGCATCTACTCCGGTAACTTCTTTAATATTTTTGTGCGCTTTCATGACCTCTTCTTTTATCTCGGTTTTACTGAGGTTACTTAAATTAATGTGGCGGTAGCCGTGGCTGCCAATTTCATGACCATCTTTTTTAATCCGCTGTGCTATTTCAGGGTATTGCTTTACCCAGGGTCCGGACAGAAAAAAAGTACATTTAATATTGTTTTCCTTCAGTATTTCAATCACTGGCATAGGGGTTTTATTACCCCAGCTGATGTCAAAAGTTAAGGCTACGATTTTCTTATTAGTAGGAACCTCGTAAATTGGTTTGACACGGTTATACGCCTGCACGTAGACTACACTGCTGGCCAGGACTACCAGCGCTACAAGCCCGATTATAATAATTCTAGTTCGCGACGGCATTTCATAGAAACCGAAAATTTTCGGCATATTAACCAACCCCCCCGTGTGTAGTTTTTTACAATATTATGGTGTCCGAGCCAGCTTTATTACTTATTTACCCATTTTAATTAATTCGCTCATGGTTACGAATGTATAGCCATCCTCTTTAAGCTGAGTAATTATCATATCCACCGCCCGGGCTGTTGCCCCGCCGTTAGGGCAGCCATCGTGTAAAATTATAATCTGGCCGGGTTGGATATTTTTTATGATGTGCCCGGCTATAGTGGAGGGTTTTGTTCCGTTACGCCAGTCTTTACTGTCCTGCTGGTAAGTCCAGTAGGCTATAGTCAGGTTTTGTTTTTTAGTCATCTCTACCAAATCATAAGATAAGTAGCCCCCGGGTGGCCGCAGTAATACAGGATTTTGTCCGCTAAGCCTTTTAATAATGGAAGTGGTCTTATTAATTTCCTCTAATTGAGCATCTTTTTTCAGTTTATTAAAATCCGGGTGCCTGTAACTATGATTGCCAATTTCATGGCCTTCGGCAGCCATTCTTTTCAATATTTGCGGGTTAGATTCTGCCTTTTTTCCGATGATAAAAAAAGTGGCCCGGGCATCGTGGTTTTTAAGTACGTCTAGTACCATTGGAGTAAATTTAGGTTCAGGGCCGTCATCAAAGGTAAGGGCAACTACCTTTTTATCCGTCTTAACCCTATCTATAACTATCTTTTCTTTTTTCCAGTTATCCATGTTAGGATGTTTGGCCACAGTATAGCTGGTAATGCCCAATATCATAAGAGCCAATATAAGCACCAATCCCAGACCCGCAGTACGCTTGCGTATAGTCAATACGACCATAATCGTTCAATCCTTTTTCGTATTTATACTATTTATATTAGTTTTTAGATATAACTATGTGTAAGGTAACATAAGTTACAACCCTGTATTTGATATTGATTTCTACTAACGGTCTGGTTATAATATAGATTGACAAATGGGCCGTTAACTCAGTGGGAGAGTGCTTCCTTGACGCGGAAGAAGTCATAAGTTCGAATCTTATACGGCCCACCATAAAAAGACAGTAATAGCGAGGGATAGAGACCCTCGCTATTTTTTTGGTCACAGGTGCCAGGCACTTAAGTTGTTAAGTTAATCCGGCAGCAATTAATAATTTCTTAAAGAGTTTTCGTGCTGTCGATTTACCGCCGGGTAGGT
>DUMX01000295.1 GCA_012839665.1 Gelria sp. | reverse complement strand
GCCGTTCCCAAAGACCGCAATATCATAATCGCTACGGAGTGAATTATCACCTCTGGCACGAGAACCGAACAAGACCAGCTTTTCCACCTTATATTTACCGGCAACCTGCCCTATTTTCTGTAATACCTCATCCATGATCTCCACACCGCCCTTATTCCCCTTCTATTATCTAAGAAAGCTTCCTGTAACCCGGATATTAACCCCGGTTAGCTATCTCGATTATATCATATCGTCATTTCAGGAAAAAGGGCGCCTTCTTTGCGCTTGTTTTACAATATTTCTATATAATGGCAAGAGAACCAAATAAAAAGAATGTCCTCCTGTTTGCCCAGAAGGAATGGCCATTGGCCAGCTTTAACTTCCACCAGGGGAAACCATTAGAGAGAATATGGAGTTTTTAGGAATGGACCAGGAAGAATTGGCAGCCCGACTAGGGATTACCTCTAAACACCTCAGCAATATTTTAAACGCTAATGCCCCTATTACTTACGAAACTGCCCTGAAGCCAGTGGCCGTCAATGCATAGTATAAAGCAAACAATTAGTCCGGGGACAGACCCCGGAGAGGATTACCATGAAGATTTTCGTGGTCACAGTTGTTTAATTTTAAGCTATATCAAAGGTAACCCTGTTCACACTGTATGTGGTCTACATGAAAATGGAAC
This sequence comes from Gelria sp., assembly GCA_012839665.1. Classification (GTDB taxonomy): domain Bacteria; phylum Bacillota; class Syntrophomonadia; order Syntrophomonadales; family Syntrophomonadaceae; genus UBA4844. Next base: position 3,479 of record DUMX01000295.1, on the reverse strand, counting down.
GGTATTTATTACCGCATATTATCCAGTTACAACGAAGTGGATTGACGAGAAAACAAGGAGGGAAAAATCATGAAAAAATGCTACCTCTGTAAAGGTGATATAGAAAAGGAATTGGTTATGGTGGAACGGGAATGGAATGGAAAAAAGATTATCATTGAGGGTGTTCCAGCAGAAGTATGTAAACAATGTGGTGAGAAATATTTTGATTCAGAGACAACCTTAAAACTAGAAAAAATCAAAAAGGCATCCACATATCCGCAGGAACAAGATATTTCAATTTCGGTTTTAGTACGTAGATTTGATAGATTACCAAAAGAACAAAGGGTGTCAGGTTAAAAAAAGCTGGTGCAAATAAGTCCGGTGTCTGGTGCCGGACTTATTGCTAAGCATAAATGTAAATTGGTGGTAAAAGGCAAGCGTGTTATAATCATTTATAAAAGTATGGCGCGATTGAAAAAACATAATTTATTAGGAAGAAGCTACTAAAATATGGTCCAGCTAAGGTGATGTTAGCGACCGGACAATATTTGGCGAGATAAAAGCAATAAAACAGGAGGTGGCTTAAGTGCTTGATAAGAATCGAACTATCCGGTTTTAAATCGATAAGGCAAATGGATTTGGAACTGAGCCGGTTAAATGTTTTAATAGGAGCTAATGGAGCGGGTAAATCAAATCTAATTAGTTTCTTCAGGTTGGTTAACTACCTGATGAGCAACAGTCTCCAGCAACATATCGCATCGGCAGGTTTTGCTGATGCCATGCTTTATTATGGGGCAAAGAGAACTCCGCAGATGAGTGCTACACTTAATTTTAGTACCCCAGCAGGAAAGAATGTTTACCACTTGCGCCTGGTTAATGCGGCTCAGGACATACTAATATTTGCAGATGAAGCGATTTCTTTTTCACGGCATGATATTGATACACAGGCCCCTCTGGTTTCACTTGGTGCTGGGCATCGGGAATCTATGTTATTGGAAGAGGATTGCCAAAGGACAGCCCGGGTAATTAAATCAATTATGCAAAGATGGCGCGTATATCATTTTCATGATACTTCCAGCGAAGCTAAGATTAAGAAACAGGGCTATATTCACGACAACCATTATCTGAGAAGTGACGGGGGTAATTTGGCTTTTCTGTACCAGATGCAGAAAAAAATGAGAAGTATTATAATCGTATTGTAACTACTTTGAACCCAGAATATATTATTCTCAACTGGAGGGAGCAGGGTGTGGACTCCGACATTATTTTTGGCCCTCATCAACTTTCTGATGGGACCCTCCGGTTAATGGCGCTAATTACAGTACTGCTACAACCGCAGCTTCCTGAACTCATTATTATCGATGAGCCTGAGCTAGGTCTTCATCCCTATGCGATTTCAGTATTAGCAGGATTATTGAAGAGCGTTGCCTATCAAACACAGATTATCGTATCCACCCAGTCTGTTACCCTGGTAGACCACTTAGAGCCAGAACATATTATTGTAGTGGATCGTGAAAAAGATCAATCACGTCTAGATGAAAACGAACTGCTAACCTGGCTGGACGAATACAGCCTAGGTGAACTATGGGAGAAGAATGTCCTGGGAGGGAGGCCGGCACGTTGATTCATTTAAATATTGTAGTGGAAGGGCCACGGAGGAAACCTTTGTCCGCGATGTGCTGGCACCATATTGGGGAGCTAGGGGGATTTTTGCAGTAGCGCGTTCTGTGGCAACTAGTAGGAAGAAAGGCTATATTTATCGGGGCGGAGGTAGCAGTTATGAAAAGATGCGTCGCGATATTGTGAACTGGATAAAACAACGCCGCGATGCATATTGTTCTACTATGTTTGATGCTCCATTATAACGAATCTAAATGCTTATGAAAGGTGGGCATGAAATGTCTGGGAATGGAAGTGTCGATAATTTCTCGGAGTTTCGCGCCATGCGTAAGCGTCTTATTACACTGGATAAACAGGATGAACAGTATCATTATCACAGGCACTGCAAAAGGCAAAAGATGTAACAGCTATGCTAAAGGAGCGTCACCAGGTGCATTTAGAAGAGGTGGGATAAGTTTGAAAACTATAGAAAAAAAGCTGGAAGATAATAATTTTATGCCGACACATCACATCGAAACGGAACGATTTGATGTTAGCTTCAATGTGCTAAAACAACCGGAAATAATTTATAAAAAACTGACAACGACTGTTCCGATTAGGGAGGATCATCGTTTTCTAATTGAATATGAAAAGGATGATCATTATAAGAAGCTCGATATTGTGCGCATGGCAGGGGTTTTACTAAAAATCCTTGGTGATTCAGATTCCTTTTATGATAGTTACAAATCTTCCTATAATTATACATTTGATATTAAAATCAAATGTAAACATCTTGAACCTGTTCGGGAAGTAGATTTGGTTATGAGTATTTTTGACTTAAAGGGATGGAGTCAAATACAATTTCGAAGAAAAAAAGAAAGCCCAAATGATAATTATTTGAAATGGATTGATGATATTATAAATCACGAAGATTTAAACCATTGTATTATCCTTATTAATGATTACTTTTACAGTATTTTTGAAGGGCATGGTAAGAAACGTTTTGATGAGTTTGAGAGAGAAATACCATATTTAGGGATAAAATATGGATATAAGAATGGGGATTTTTATGAAATAGTCCAATAAGTCCATAAATTCGGTAAACTCGGTGCCTGGCGCCGGACTTATTTGGCAGGAGATGATAATTCGTAACATTATAGAGGTGAGTTATTATGGCTGATAGCAAACAATCATTTAACGGAACCATTGTATCAGTTCAGCCTAGAATAAGGCTGGTACGTTCATTGGATGAGCGGTCTCATAATTACCTGGGTTATGCACTAGTTATAAGAGGAGTTGTCGACGGTGTTGAGCGAAAATTCTCAATCGGTATTGGTAAGGCTACTCAAAAGAAGCATGAGTTTTGTGTTGGGGATGAGATAACTGGTGAATGTGTACCAGTTGCGGATGAAAGACTGGAGCCAGTGGAGTTTTATAAAGTTTCGAAATTAAGGAAGACCGGATATGCTAATAATCAAACCACCCCTCCACCATGGGAAACCGTACCACCGGATATTGAAACCTATAGAGAGAGAGGGCATCGGCGCTTAGCTGCCAGGACATATAGTAGTAAATGTACCACCTGTATTTGGGGATGCCGGATGCCAGTGGAGATTATTATCGATCACTGGAATCCGGGAAAACGCAAATACAGATTTGAAACCTTTTGTTATGGCCCTTTATCCTGCAAGTTTTATAAAGCCGGCTCTACCCGGAAAGTTGAAGGTAGAAAAGGCATGGTGTATGAAGAGGAAGACTGGGTGGACGAAGAGGCTGTAGGGCATCGGGAACTAGATGAATGAGTTAGGGGATGAAAACTTAATGCCGAATTGGCAGATTACGAAAACCCACTGGACCGGTGGGTAATGTTTCTGAAAGGATGGGATAACATGGAACTGCTG
>DUMX01000294.1 GCA_012839665.1 Gelria sp. | reverse complement strand
TATGGATTACAGGAATCCCTGCGTATAATGCAGGAAGAGGGTTTAGAAAATATAATTGCCAGGCACATGAACTACCGCTATATGGTGCGAGAAGCCGTAAAAGAGATGGAACTGGAGTTGCTGGCAGCAGATGAAAATGCTTCTCCAGCACTAACCTCGGTTATTGCCCCGCCTGAGCTGGGGGCCAACCGCATACGCCGGGCCATGAGGGAGGAATTTAATATAGTAATGGCTGGAGGTCAGCAGCAACTAGATGATGTCATTTTCCGTATAGGACATCTGGGCTATGTAAGAGAACTTGATTTACTCTCAATCCTGGCAGCCTTGGAGATTATTCTCATAAGATCAGGCTTTAAGCTAAATATCGGTAGTGGGGTTAAAAAAGCCCAGGAAATTTTAATGCAAACCCATACTAGTGCATTGAAAGGGGAATAGAAATGGAAAAAAAGCGAGTAATCGTTACAGAGAGAATAGCCGATGAAGGAATTGAGCTCCTAAAAACCGAACTCGAGGTGGATTATCGGGATGGCATTTCCCGGGAGGAACTGTTAAATATCATAGACCAATACGATGCCCTGATTGTTCGCAGCGTTACTAAAGTGAATGAAGAATTGATTAGTCGGGGAAATCGCTTAAAAGTCGTAGGCCGGGCGGGAAACGGCATAGACAATATTGATGTTGATGTCTGTACTCGCTACGGAATTATTGTAGCCAATACTCCTGACAGCAATACCATTTCCGCAGCTGAACAAACTATTAGCCTCCTGCTCTCCTCGGTGCGTAACACCGCCTGGGCCAACACTGTTCTTAAAGGGGGTACCTGGGATCGCAAACCTTTTCGGGGCATGGAGCTTTACGGCAAGACCGTAGGCATAGTCGGTTTGGGTCGAATTGGCTCTATGGTAGCAACCAGGTTGAAATCCTTTAACATGAAAGTCATTGCCTATGACCCTTATATAACTAATGAACGTTTTGAACGCTTTGGGGCGGAAAAGAAAAACACACTGGAAGAACTGGTGCAGGAATCGGATATCATAACGGTTCATACTCCTCGAAACGAAGAAACTATGCACATGATAAACGAAGAAATGTTTGCCCTGGCCAGGGATGGCGTAAGGGTAGTAAACTGTGCCCGCGGGGGAATCATTAAAGAAGAGGCCCTGTTAAAAGGCCTTGAATCTGGTAAAGTTGCCAGTGCCGGACTGGACGTTTTTGAAAAAGAACCGGCTACCGAGAACCCCCTGTTTAAATTCAATAATGTTGTATGTACCCCGCATCTGGGAGCAGATACCTTTGAGGCCCAGAAACGGGTAGGCGAGAATATAGCAGAGCAAGTGATGAAGGCTCTTAAAGGAGAAATTGTTCCTAACATGGTTAACCTGCCCACCATGATGAGTGAGGAACTGGACTACTTGCGCCCCTACATCCTGTTAGCTGAAAAAATGGGCAGCTTTTATTATCAGCTGGCAAAATCTGCTGTAAGCCGGGTAGAGTTAACCTATAGTGGGCCCATCAGCATGAACGAAACCGAAATACTCACAGTAGGATTTTTAAAAGGCCTTTTCAAACCTGTTATGGACGAAAGAGTTAGCTATGTTAACGCCAGGCTGATAGCCGAAGACAGGGGCATCCAGATTTATGAAAAGAAAGAAGACCAGAGTTCCAAGCGCTATAAAAATATAGTAACTGCCAAAGTATTTAACCATAACCACCAACTAGAAATAGCTGGTACCGTATCCCGAGGGCATGACCCTATGCTGGTGGAAATCAATGGCTATGAAACTGAAACTGTACTGGAAGGCTATGTAATTATGGTGGAAAATCATGACCGACCTCGGGTTATTGGCCCCTTTGCTACGGCCCTGGGGGATGAAAATGTAAACATTGCCTCTATGAAGGTTGCCCGCAAGACCAGGGGCGATATTGCCATTATGTTAATTAATGTGGACAATCCGGTAGGCGAAGACATACTGGAGAAACTTAAAGGCCTGGATGGAATAAAAGACCGCCCCCGCTTGTTGGAATTTTAATAAGAAAATAGACGGGGATTAGACACTGAAGGACACTGATTTCTTATGATTAACACTGATTTTTTTAATTTTTAAGGATGCGGATTTATGTAGTTTTTGTAGGGGCAGACACACGGGCACACAGCAGCTTTC
>DUMX01000293.1 GCA_012839665.1 Gelria sp. | reverse complement strand
GAAAAAATAAACGTAACAGGATACATCCTTAAGAGCCTCTGCTAAAGCAGTGATTAATTCTCTAGCATTATCTCTAGATAATACTATTCCAATTGAAGCAAGTTCATCAATAGATCCTACTTCTTTGGGATTTTTTAAAAGTGGGGAAATGCCCTCCGATCTAAAATTTCCATAAGACTCTCTATTTGACATAACCTTTTCCTCCCCTTTCCATTTTTATTACGTTGGTTTCGTCCCCCCACATTAATACATAATAATTAACCGATGCCTATCCTTTTGGTACCATGTTTTTCCTTATTCACTATTTCAACCACCCCTACTCACTCTTGTAATTATCCCCGTTAATCTATATTATTACCACATACGCCTCATTTCTCCTGCCATTTTTACAAATAATTCTTGCCAGGGACATTTTCCGAGAAGTTCACCCCATTAAAACTAGGATTCGTCTTCTTCGAAATTCACTTTTTGCCCTATAATAAATCCGGCTCGCCCGGTATATTCCGGTACATCGCTGTCAACCAGGTGAACGTTTTTCAAGGGGCTGAAATTGTCGATAGGATTATACTTCAGGAATAGGCGACCGATGTAATAGTCCTTGAATCGGGATAGTATGGAGATATCGCAGATATTGTTATGCCGGAGGTTCAAGTAATACAGCCCTCTCATATTGCCGAGCGGCCGGATGTCTTCGATTTGGTTATACCGGAGAGAAATCATCTCCTCTTCAGTTTTTCATAGTAATTCCGCGCTATCCTGGTCTATTAAATGTCCATTTTCATATTCACTATTATTCATAGCCGTCAGTTTCCTTCAGTGTCTCTTCCCCAATCAAACCTCAATCCGGATGACCGTATGGCGGTAATCCTTTTTGGTATCTATAATCCACCCTCTTAACTTGCTGATACGTGGATTACAAGCACAGTTGAACACGCTGGTATCATACATTCGTTTAGCTCCGAAAGATTCGTGGATATGGCCACAGAGCCATATGGGAGGGTGTTTGTCTCTTAAAAATTCGCGTATTGCGGTACTGCCTACCCGTTCGCCTCCCTGTATCTGGTCCAGACATCCATGGGGCACATCATGGGCAAAATCTTCTTCTCCTCTTGTGGTCTTAGGATTCTGCTTAAATAGAGCAGCCCCAAGGTGTCTAGCTCTTATGCAGATTCATTTGATAAGATTGCCACCACTATGCAAGAGCGTATAGGAAAAAATCCAGTACCAAATCAAACTTCAATGCCTTTATCCCCTGTGCCTGAATTTTGCCTCGGCCCGTAATCCCGGAGGAGCTGCTTTCATTACGAACCTCAAAACTGGTTTTGCCGGGACTTTCTCCTGCACCAGCTTTGGTTTTATCCCGCCAAATCTTTTCTACCTCGGCGGGTCTAAATAATCGTGAATGGTTAACACAGTATTGGATATCTTCCTTTAAATCAAGCTGCAGGTCTCTTCTGTTCTTATAGCCCCGACCTGTAAAATATTTAACGTCTCCCTGGTCATCTCTGCCCTTTTAGTTCCCGGTGATTGTTTATTCATAAATGGTTACCTCCTTTTTGCACTTGTTTGCTTTCACATTATTTTTTAATCCGGGGTAAGTAGGCCACCGGGCCATCACCTATGCGGGGCCGGCAGCTCCAGGCACAATTTCTTATATGTTCCCCCATTTAAATGGTGAAAATGGCCAAAATACCATAGCTCGGGCTGGAATTTGTGTAAAACCTGGGAGAGCATGGCCCGGCAGGGGTCACTGGCAAATATGTCGGCATAGATATCAGGAACAATCTGAAACTCCAGGGGGCAGGTATGGGATATTACTATATCCACCTTCGTATCTTCACCGGGAAGATTTGATAAATCCTGGGGAAGAATCAGTTCCTGCTTAAACCAATCATATCCCGGGGTACGCCTTCTTTTATCAACCGACTCGGCCCCGCCCATGAATAAGACCTTGCGACCATCCTGCAAAGTTAAGACACTACCCCGCGGCATGAAAAAAATATTGGGGCCTACTGCTATGGAACCAGATGAACCGTACTGTTTACAAAGTTTGCGCAGGTTTTTATGGTCCTCATGGTTACCGTCATAAAAATAAATTGACACCTGGTTTTTGTACATTTGCCGGGAGTATTTATATTCCGGCCTATTTGGCCAATAACCGAAATCACCTACCTGCAAAACTATATCCGGTTGATCTTCATTGATTATCTCCATCATAGTTTTCCAGTCACCCTCTACATCGCCCATAATGCAAATTGCCTGATCCATTATCTTTTTCCTCCCTTCCCCCTTGTTTAAAACCGGCTGCTACTAAAAACTTATTCACCATTCCCATGGGCCTTAATAATCGGAATCTTACCAATAAGCTCGTCATCTTCGGGATGAAGATTATCTTCGTAATCCTCTTGATAGTAATCATCCTCGTTATCCTCGGGACAGTAATCAGTCCCCTCATCCTCATTTAGCAAAGATGACAAATACCTGCAGGCTAACAGCCCCATCTCCTTTGTTGCAACTAACAAGAGCTTCCTGGGGAGTTCGTCAGGTATTTCTAGTAAAAATTGCAGGTGCTTGGCGTGTGCAAGATCCGGGATCAGCTCATCAAAGCTCTTTTCGAGAATATCGATATATTGAATTACCTGCATCCTGGGCTCTTCTGTGAACACCATGCTCTTTAGCTCGCAGTCAATAATCTTAAGTGGCATTTCTATTTCTTTGCTTGAAGATTTCTTCTCCTTATGAAACCTAATCAAATCATCCAGTAACTCGTCATAATCCATTTGCTCTTGCGGTTTCTTCCAACTGGGATTTAAGAATGCGGCTACGAAATTACCCAGCTCTTCGTAATCCGGGTGGTCAGCAACGGCTTCCGCTAGAATCTCGATTGCTCCTGCTTCCTCCTGTAGGAGTCTAATAATACGGCGATAGCTGTTTTTAGAAAACTCCTGAGCCCTCGGGCACTCCTCCTTGTTTTTTCAGCCTATTACCCTGTTTTACGAGTACATATTTTGTAAACCTGGTATTATTGGCGCTTTCAGCCGGAAAAAATATTTTCTGGGGCAATAACTTTTCGGTATTTTAAGAATAAAGATATCGATGATGATAAAAATGGTTTTTAAGTTAAGACGCTTCTTAAACCTTATTGGGGTGTTTTACATGAAGAAGAAAAATCAATACTATATAGCTGCAGGGCTTATATCGTTGGTTGCAGTAGTTGTTTTGATAATTTTCATTAATCAAAAACCAATCTGCAAGACAGGTGAAACAGTGTACTATGGAAACGGAGTTACGGTTACATCTAAGCAAATTCGTCAGAGTAACGGTTGCCATATATTTTTGCCGCCTAACAGCCCCTTATTGCCTGATAACCTGGACTATCACGGAGACCGTATCGAGATTAATTATCCGGTGATTTCATATCGTAATAAGCAGGTAGAATCGGTAATAAACGAGCAAATTAATCAGTTGTTTGGGGTTGACCGGGACGACCTGCACAGTTTCTACGGTGGGGGGTGTCATATTACGGCTGACTTTGATTGTGAGTTGGTAGCAGATATTTTGATTATTTCCATTACCGGGGAATCGTACATATGTGGAGCAGCTCACGGTTCCCTGTGGCAAAAAACCCACCATTTCGATTTAGATACGGGCAGGAAAATCAATGTAACCGACATATTCCGATCGGACATTGATTACCAAAATGAACTGGGAGTAATAATTTTGCAGCACTTAAAAAACCGGAATATCTATAATAACGAATACGGTAGCTATTATGACGATGAAAGCGACCTGGTGAAATGGATTGGGGATTGGAAAATTCGTAAGGAGGGAATTCAGGCATACTATATGCCGTATATGGGACCAGCGCCGAGGGGCAATTTTGAGAGCGTAATTATTCCCTATAAAGAAATCGAGCCCCTTATCAATAAGGAAAGCCCGCTCTGGCAGATGCTGGAGGATGTATGTTAAGGAAGGAGCGGTGGGAACATGAAATTGATTTTAAGGCATCTTACGGCGTAATATTTGCTAATTTATTAGCATTTAACCTATACTTAGTCCGTTGCATATTCATATGAAATTAATTGCCCAATTGGCACAGAAAACTTAACGGAGCATTAATAGGAATCCATTTAACCCATGAAAGCATTTCATGGGTT